>JABDFM010000061.1 GCA_013286565.1 Bacteroidota bacterium | reverse complement strand
GATCTGTTGTTTTCTCGAATTTTTCAATCACTTCTTTCAATACTGTCTTAGTTTATTAAGTTCATTGGTTCAGTGGTATCATTAGTTCATTGGTAACTGCGATACATGGATCAAAGGAATAAAATAGACAAATAAAAAATAGGTTAGGTACATTAACCAGCATGCTCATACCAATGAACAACTGAACTAATGAACCAATCAACCAGAAGAAATTCAGGTGCCTATATCGGCGGTGTCCACCTCTTCCCATTCCGAACAGAGAAGTTAAGCCCGCCAGAGCCGATGGTACTGCAGTAAAATGTGGGAGAGTAGGTCGGTGCCAAATCTTACTGTGTCCGCCCAGATGGCGGATCAAGTAGCCCTTCATCTAACGATGAGGGGCTTTCTTGTTTATAGGCCCCGCTAAATCCCGTAGATACCCGGAATTGTCCCATAAAATCCCTAAACCGCAACTCCCGTGTACTCCTGCACTTTTTGGATAAAGTGCGTCAACTCGAAAGGTTTTTTGATCAGGTCGTCGGCGCCGCACTCGTCTTTTATTTTTTCGATATCATAGTTGGCCGACACCAATATAACCGGTATGTGTTTTAGGTCACTGTCGTTTTTAATGTACTCACAAATAGACGTTCCACTGTACCCGGCCAGGTTCAGATCAAGGAGCACTAAGTCAACCTGTTTATAGCTGCGTTTGTCCCTGATACTTTCCTCATCATTCAAACTGATCACCTTGTACCCCTCAATCTCAAGCAGGATGCAGATCATCTCCGCTATAATGGGTTCATCTTCTATTACCAATATCTTCTTCTTCATAGTTTCCGGGCTGCTTTTTGCCAACGGATGCCATGCAATAATAGCACCAAAATTGCTTGCTGCCGGTATTGAGCGTGATTTTTTGAAAAGCAGGTTCCTGGCCCTGTAGGTACCGGTAGCCCCGCTATCCGCTTATACTGCGCGAGGCCTTAGCCACGGCCTGTCACACTGAGGCCCCCGAAGTGCCGGTATCCGCTGGTACCGGGTTTAGGTGGGTTGGGCTTGTGCCCAGAATCGTAGATTGCAAATCCGGACCAACGGGATTATAAAGCATTAAACTCGCGGAAATAGGGTATTTTACGCCCTGTCAATATTTATAATAAACATTTGCATATACTAAAAATATTAGTATATTGCGATGCTTGTTTAAGAAGTTGCTTTCGGCAAAAACGTAAAAAAAGAATTTCTTATTATATCTATCATTGACAAATAGGTCTTAATGGGTTTGTTCTTAAAGCTAAATTTTAATGTTAGACTTTAGTATATTAAAAAGACAGAATCCTCTCTTCAAATTAATTAATTTTGAAGTTATGAGTGACGTTTTTTCCAAGGACAAGAGGAGTGAGGTGATGAGTAAAATCAGGTCAAAAAATACAAAACCTGAAATAATCGTAAGGAAATTCCTATTTGCAAAGGGCTTTAGATTTAGAATTCATGATAAAAAATTACCTGGGAAACCAGATATAGTTTTAAAAAAATTTGCAATAGTTATTTTTATTAATGGATGTTTTTGGCATGGGCATATTAATAATAATTGTAGAAATGCTAAGTTACCAAAATCGAATGCCTTCTTTTGGAAGAATAAAATAATTGGAAATATGCAAAAGGATGAACGGAATATTAATCTATTAAAAGAATTGAGATGGAATGTCATAACTATTTGGGAGTGCCAGCTGAAAGGAAAGTTCTTAAATGATACTCTCGAAAGCTTGCTTACAAGCATTCTTGGAAATATTTCAAATACGCATTAGTAAGCTTTAATTATTATAGTTTAAATAGTCAAGAAAGATTAATGGGTTACGAGCTTTTAAATTTAAATGAAGTCCTATATATTTGCATACTAAAAATAGCATAAAAATGAATCAAGATCTTTTTGGGAATACAATCGAAGAAAATACTCTAACAATTAAATACAAAAAAGCTAATTCAAAATCCAAAAATGGAGCACACAACTCTACTAGCAGATATAAAAGCTTAAAGGAATCACTTGATAATGATATTTTAACAAATTGGAATTGGGAAGCCATCGATACAACCATTATTCCTGAAAATTCCTCAGTTATAACTTTCATTGATTTATTTTCCGGAGCGGGAGGGATATCAGTAGGCGCAACTAACGCGGGATTTAAAAAGCTTTGTAGCGTCGAAATTGATAGTGATGCTTCCAACACGATCAGGAAAAATTTCCCAAAATCTCATCATTTTGAAACACCTATTCAAGATTTAAAAGAATCAGATTTAGATAAGGTTTTAAAAGAAGAACGGGTCAATGTGATCTTTGGTGGACCGCCTTGTCAAGGGTTTTCTGTAGCAGGCCTACGCAATCCCTCAGACCCTAGGAACAAATTATTTCAAGAGTATGTGAGAATAGTAACCCATTTACAACCAGAATTTGTTGTATTAGAAAATGTGCCAGGAATATTAACTATGGAAGGTGGGAAGGTGTATAAAGAGATTATAAAACAATTTGCAGATGCTGGATATCCAAATATGACTGTTAGGATATTAGAGGCAGCTACATTTGGCGTGCCTCAATTACGGACAAGAGCAATATTTATTGCAAATAGGCTGGGTTTAACAAATCCTTATCCGAAAGAGCTTTTTTATAAGGGCAACTACAAATCAATAGAAAGTTCAATTGATGACTTGAAATACGAGGAGAGAAATGCTGCTATAAA
The DNA here is from genome assembly GCA_013286565.1 of Bacteroidota bacterium. GTDB lineage: Bacteria > Bacteroidota > Bacteroidia > Sphingobacteriales > Sphingobacteriaceae > Mucilaginibacter. The sequence goes on along the minus strand of JABDFM010000061.1, from coordinate 16,337 downwards.
TCATGAATGGACTAAACATTCGCATAAATTGGAAGAAAGAATTGCAAAAATACCACATGGCGGATCTTTATATGAAACTTTCAGAGACGCATACAAAAGACAATATAAAGGAGTACCGAGTATGACCGTTAAAGAGAACCATGGAGGATGCCATGTTCATTATGAATTAAATAGAGTTTTATCTGCAAGAGAAATGGCACGACTGCAAACTTTTCCTGATGATTTTATATTTACTGGATCGTTTAAGCGAGCATATTGGCAGATAGGGAATGCTGTTCCTTGTCTTATGGCTGAGCATATAGCAAAAGCAATAAAAATTAAATTATCGAAATACAATATGCAGATTTAATTTTTCATCGCATTATTTAGACTGTCCCTCCAAGCTTCAATGTCATACCAACCGCAACCCACGCATCCTTCCTCCGCGACCTTTCCCATTTTTGGAACATTGTCAGGCCAATTCTCATTTCCTTTATAAAAATAGTTTATGCCAAATAGCTTGCCTCTTTTATCAGTTTGGAAACATTTTCTGCATACCTCACGCTTTTGCTGATTTCTTTGATTATCTATAAGTTGGAATTTTTCTTTTATCTCCTTTTCTGACATCTCTTCAGAGTTTTCAGCTAAGGTATCTTCATCCCATCGTATTTCTGGAAACTTATGATCAGGCAATAAACCTTGCTTATTAGACGATTTTAGTTCGTAAACATTAATCTCATTTAATGTTTTTATAACTTTTGCTCTAAATTTGGCTGACATAACTTCATACCCAGTCACACCGCCTTTGGGAATGGGCACGAGAAGTATATGCGTGCCATTGTGATTTTTGTTAGTGTCTGTTGATAATGTGTAGCCAAAATCTTTTATATCTTGAATTCTTCTGGCCCAATTTGGATTGTTCGGAAAATCATCTTTTACACTACACCAGGCCAATCCGATTAATTTATCAAAGAAGCCTTTCGTTGTTTCTTTTCCACTCATTTCATTTTTCCAGCGAGCAACTTCAGTCTTTTTAAAGTCATTTATTTTCTCTTTGGTAAATGTGGTATATATTAGTTTCAAATAATCAACTAGTTCGTTAGAATGCTCAATAACTAAGCCCGTCCTTCGATAAAAATATGGTATAGAAGTACTCCACTTAAATCCGTCTGGTTGTATAAAAGTTAAATCTATATATTTTTCTGATGCTTTGTTATGGTCTCTAAGCTTATCAACCACTATGGATTTATCTAAACCTTCATCAACTAATAATTTCTTTATTTCATCTATTTTCATGCAATCTTGGTTTTAAATAAATCTTCAATACTTACTTCAAGGGCATTCGCAATTTTTTGGATGTTAATAAGAGTAATATTTTTTTCTGCCCTTTCAATCATGCCAATATATGTCCTATGTAGATTTGCTTTATGAGCAAGCTCTTCTTGAGAAATTCCCAATTGTTTGCGAAGTATTCTTACATTTTCACCAAATCGGTTTAATATTTCACTGTCAGCTATCATGCTAATTAAAGTATGCATAAAACTAAGCTTAGTTAGAATAATGCGCCACATACTATAGTTAGCAATTAGATATTGGTATAAGGGTATTTTCCCTATATTAGCTTTATGAAAAAAGGACGCTTAGAGGCTTTCAGCGATGGGGTGGTGGCTATTATCATTACCATTATGGTGCTGGAGTTAAAAATACCCGAGCATGGCAACGATTGGAAAGCGCTTGCCCCCATGCTGCCTTTCTTCCTGAGTTATGTGCTCAGTTTCGTCAACGTTGGTATTTACTGGAACAATCACCACCACATGTTTTACCTGGTGAGTAATATTACCGGGGGCGCGCTGTGGGCTAATCTGAACCTGCTGTTCTGGTTGTCGCTGATCCCTTTCGGTACGGGGTGGATGGCTAATAATCATTTTGCATCCGTGCCGGTAGCTGTTTATGGGGGTATACTGATCATGTGCGGAGCGTCGTACGCGCTGCTCTCCGGCATACTGATAAGCCATTGCGGCAAAAATTCGGAACTGGCCCAGGCGATCGGTAAAGACTGGAAAGGAAAACTTTCCGTAGTTATTTATGCCGCAGCGGTAGCCATCGCATTTAAATTGCCTTTGGTATCCTGCGCACTATATGTAGTGGTAGCCTGCATGTGGTTCATCCCCGACAGGCGGATTGAGAAGGTAGTAGCCTCACCTAAATCCTCTCCGGGGGAGAGGACTTAAAAAGCGTACAGCAATCAATAAATCAATAATTAAAACAGGGTTGCAGTTTTATACGGAAATAGAACCCTCTCCCCCGGAGAGGGCAGGGTGAGGCTAACCCACCCCCGTGCCTGGCTTAAATATTTTTGTGGATGGGGTAAAAGCCAGGCAGGGCAGGTTTCTAATTATACCAATTAGAATGATAAAATATCCTGAGAATTAATTGTTCCCTCTTAACTGTTTGTGTATGAATACATACGCAATCCACAGTGTGGTGGTTTTTTGTGGAAAACAAAATCGCCTTAATCCTATAAAAGAATAAACTTGAGAGTATCCCGTTCCGTATAAATACCCGGAACTGCGCGCAGGAACAGAGACTTAATATTAAGTAGCTGTAATTTAAGGATTCCTTTATACAGAGTTAAAATTATGGATATAGTAAAACACTATCCTTGTACAACGAAGTTTTATACCCCAACTTTAAAATGGAATTAATAGCTGTGGGTGCGCGTCGCCTCAAATTGTTGCTTTTCTTCCTGCTGGCAGGCATACAGATCAACTGCTTTGCACAATCCACCCCCCTTGCTAAACGCTTTCGCCCATAATGATTATTGTCATAAACACCCTTTGTACGATGCGCTCGAAAACGGGTTCACCAGCATCGAGGCGGATATATTTTTAAAGGATGGCAAGCTGATCGTAGCGCACATTTTCCCGTACTTCAAAGGCAAACGTACCCTGGAGGCGCTTTATCTGCAACCCTTGTTTGAGCGCGTAACCAATAACGATGGCAAGGTGTATGCAGGTTACAATAGCCCCATAGTTTTAATGATCGACGTAAAAACAAATGCGGATAAAACGTACGAGGCGTTAATGCCCCTGCTGGAAAAATACAAGTCGATGTTATCAGTTTACCAGGATGGCAAAGTGGTTAACCGTGCAGTTACGATCGTTTTATCAGGGCACAAACCTTACCGGCTAATCGAGAACGAACAAAACCGGTTGGCTTTTATTGACGAGGACCTGCGCAAAGTGCAGCGCGATTCCGGCACCACCAACGTATTTACCATGGCAAGCTGCAAATACTCCAAACTGTTAAAATGGGACGGCAGGGGAATTATTTCGACCAAGGAGAAAAACAGGTTGTGCAACATTGTAATTATGGCGCATAAAATGGGCGAAAAAGTAAGGCTTTGGGCTTCGCCCGAAAAAAAGGTAGTGTGGGACGAGCTCCTCAGCTGCGGTGTCGATCTCATCAATACCGACCGGCTGCCCGTACTCAAAAAATATCTCAACTCACGGGCGGTTGTGCTGGCGAAGTTGAATTGATTGTTGGCCTGATTGAAATATTTGTATTGGTTCCAACAATCATCGTCCCGCTCAATTGCCGCGGAGGCTTTGTCACTTTTGTCGCGACAAAAGTAACCAAAAGCGCTTGTCAGTAGAAAGGCTTCTTTGCGCTCTTGGCCTTTGCGCACAATCAGTCAAAACCGCGGGCTGCAAAATGTTGCCCTACTTCGTTCGCTCTGCCCCACGCTTCAGCAACTATTGCTATGCCCTTTCCACCACACAAGGCCACCATTGTTTTGCCTGATTTTGGCCGAAGCTGTTCTGCTGACGGGGAAACAAAAAAAGAGCGTTGGTCTGACAGAAAAGCGGGCCGGGCGTATGGCGGGAATGACGGTTTAGCTTTTGCTATGTGCGGAGCACTACAAAAGCGTAAAGAACCGGCAGGGCGGGCTGAAGCTTTTTTCTGTCTTGACCTTTTGGTTACTTTTGGGTCAAGCCAAAAGTAACTAGGCCCTCCCGCGGCTATGAGCGGGACGGAACACTGTCTGAACCAGGAATATTCTTAAAATGAAAATATTATCTTAAAAATTCATTTGATAATCAAGTTATTATTCAATTTATATTCAAAATAAATTACAATTAGTTAGATCCGGCAAATAGTAAACTTAGTAATGTTCCCTACCTTCGGGATCAAGTATTATTAAGGAACAGATCATAGGTTCCTGCATTTTTAATCACCGTTTACTATGGATGATTTTATAGCCGCCAGGTCTCAAATGGCGTTATCGCTTGGGTTTCATATCGTGTTTTCGTGCATCGGGATGGTGATGCCCTTTTTTATGGCGATCTCTCATTTTTACTGGCTCAAAACCAAGGATCCGGTTTATAAAAACATCACCAAAGCATGGAGCAAAGGCGTAGCCATATTTTTTGCTACCGGGGCGGTATCTGGTACGGTATTGTCATTTGAGCTCGGTCTGCTGTGGCCAAAGTTCATGGAACACGCCGGCCCTATATTCGGGATGCCATTCTCGCTGGAAGGCACCGCTTTCTTTATAGAAGCTATCGCGCTGGGATTTTTTCTTTACGGATGGGAGAAGTTCAATCCCTGGTTTCATTGGTTTACCGGGGTCATCGTAGGTATCAGCGGTATTGTATCCGGCATATTGGTGGTAGCCGCAAACAGCTGGATGAACAGCCCCGCCGGGTTTGATTATGTAAACGGTCAATACCTGAATATCGACCCAATAAAAGCGATGTTCAATGCCGCCTGGTTTGAGCAGGCGCTGCATATGTCGATTGCCGCTTTTGCAGCTACCGGGTTTGCAGTGGCAGGCGTACACGCGCTGATGATCATACGGAAGAAAAACGCGAAGTTCCATTATATGGCTTTCCGCATCGCCATTGTATTTGCCGCCGTTGCAGCAATATTGCAGCCCTTAAGCGGTGACATTTCGGCGAAGAGTGTAGCCAAACGTCAGCCCGCCAAACTGGCCGCTATGGAGGCGGATTTTAAAACAGAAAGATCGGTGCCATTAATTATCGGGGGAATCCCGGATACGAAAACTAAGAAAGTAAACTATGCCATTAAGATCCCCGGCCTGCTCAGTTTTATGACCTATGATGATTTTAACGCCGAAGTGACCGGCCTCGACAGGATACCCGTCAAAGACCAGCCGCCCGTGGCTATTGTACATTATGCTTTTCAGATCATGGTGGGTTTGGGTATGCTGATGCTGGGGCTGTCGCTGCTTTATTTTTTCGCCCTGATAAAAAAGAAAAAGTGGTTTAAAGCCAACTGGTTTTTGAAATTGTTTGTCGCGGCTATACCGCTGGGCTTTATCGCCCTCGAGGCTGGATGGACGGTTACCGAAGTGGGCCGCCAACCCTGGATCATCCAGGGGGTGATGCGAACTGCTGATGCCGTTACCCCAATGCCGGGTATCCACTATTCGTTTTACCTGTTCACAGCGGTGTACCTGTCATTGAGTTTGGTGGTGATATTTATGCTGTACCGGCAAATAAAAATGGTGCCCAAAATGTATGATACTGAAATTGCTGATCCGATTAGTTAAACCCTCAAAGCCATGATGCTATACGTTGTGATCGTTTATTTATGGGTAGCGCTGTTATTATACCTACTGCTCGGTGGGGCCGATTTTGGCGCGGGTATCATTGAGCTGTTCACTTCCGAAGATAACAAAGCGAAGGCACGTAAGCTGATGTACGAGGCTATCGGCCCAATATGGGAGGCAAACCATATGTGGCTCATTATTGCCATCGTGATCCTGTTTGTAGGTTTTCCTGGCATCTACGCCACCATGTCTATACACCTGCATATCCCATTAGTCATTATGCTATTAGGGATCATCGCCCGCGGTACTGCCTTCGCCTTCAGGAACTATGATGCCGTGCATGATAATATGCAGAAGGTGTACAACAAAATATTTGTTTATTCCAGCTTTATCACGCCTTTGTTTTTGGGGGTCATCGCCGGCAGCGCTGTTTCCGGGCAGATCGATATCCACGCCAATACCTTTTTATCCGCTTATATTTATAGCTGGTTCAACTGGTTCTCTATTACCATAGGGTTTTTTACGGTGGCTTTGTGCGGATATGTGGCCGCTATTTACCTCATCGGCGAAGCAAACGACCCGGCAGAAAAGAAAAGATTTGTACGCAAAGCCTGGCAAATGAATATTGCCGCGGTGGTAGCAGGGGCCCTGGTTTTCATTGCCGCCATTGACGATGGCATACCGTTGGTGCAGTGGGTTTTTGGCAATCCGGTTGGTATTATCGCTGTTGCCGCGGCTACAATATCGCTCGTTATATTATGGTACTTCATCATCCGGGGCAGGTCAAAAAGCCTTCGTCTGCTGGCAGGCCTCCAGATCACCATGATATTGCTCACCACAACTTATAAGCATTATCCCAATATCGTCGTACTTAAAAATGGGGGCTACCTGTCGCTCATCGAAAATAAGGGTGCCGATAAAGCCATTGAAGCGTTGGGTTGGGCCCTCTTGATCGGCAGTGTGTTTATACTACCTGCTTTGGTCTATTTGATCTATAGTTTTCAGAAAAGAGATAAATCGACAGATTAGAATTTAAGTCAGCCCTAAATAAAATCCCCGTTTTGAAGCGGCAAGCTAAAAAATCCAGCAATGCGGTTTAATCTTCGCCTCACCTTGTACCTGGCTTTTTCTTTTAAAAGGTCGAATCCTTTAAGAGCGGGTTTTTCAGGCTCGGATATGGTGAGCGTACCGGTTGACCCGTTTGTTGGTTTTGGTGTTGGCTTTTTTTCGATCACCAATATGCTGTCATAATAATGCAGTGAATTTACCGACCGGGTAAACGAATTTTCCTTAAACGAGTTCTGTTCAGAATGATAGGCATTCAATTGATCAATAAAGTTTTTGGAGTATTCGATGGCGCTTCCTTTGCGCTTAAGCCCGCCGCCAAATTTTGTCCAGTAAGCGGTATGCATGTCCTCGCATAAATAAATGCCTTCGGGTTTAATGTGGTCAAAAAGTTCCTCAAAGGTTACGATCTGCTGCAGCATGGTATGGCCGCCATCATCGATCAAAATATCAATGGGCGGTATCTCATTTTTTACCCTTTGCAGGAATTTCCGATCAGATTGAGAGCCGGTCAGAATGGTGACGTTTTCTTCCTCCACCTCCTTGCAATTTGGATTGATGTCTATCCCATAAATCTTGGCCTTATCGCCAAAATAATGTTTCCACATCTGCAGGCTGCCACCATGTAAAGTGCCTATCTCTAATAAAACAATATCCTTACCGCGAAATTTACTGAAATGCCGGTCATAAACATCAAAGTAATGGCTCCATTTGGTAATTACCCGGCCTGTATTTTTATTAAAATAATCTTCCAGATCATTCATGCTGTAATGTAAAGTATTTATCATTAATAGTAGAATAATTTGATTTTTTGTTTAGCACGTGATCTACAGGTAACATTTTTATGAATTAAAGTGCATAGAATGGCGAATCTGTTTTGATTTAATTAGATTTGATTTGTATGTGCCGCGAAGGCGATAAGAATTCGGGCATATAATAAACCAAATATTCAAAACCGATGAAATTTTGCTGCTTTTTATTTGCCCTGCAATTGGTTACGTCTTTATGTTTTGCCCAGGTAAAGGCCGATGGCCTGCTATGCGAAAATCGTACTGACCCTATGGGCATGGACGTCGCACATCCGCGCTTTAGCTGGAAGTTGGTATCAGACAGGCGCAACGAGATGCAAACCGCCTACCGGATAGATGTAAGCGCGAACGCGAATTTCAGCGGCCACGTTTGGGATTCGGGTAAGGTACTATCCGATTCCTCGGTTTTTATTACTTACCAGGGGAAGGCACTGCAGTCGGGCAAAAAATATTACTGGCGGGTAAAGGTTTGGGACAACGCAGGCAACGCATCTGCCTGGAGCCCTGCCGCATCCTGGCAAACAGCGTTGTTTAATACGGACGATTGGAAAGCCAAATGGATAAGCCCCGGTTATGCCGAAGACACCATTAACCGCCCAAGTCCGCTGATGCGGAAGCAGTTTTCGGCCAATAAAAAGATCCGATCAGCAGTGGCGTACATCACCGCGCATGGCTTATATGAGGCCAGCATAAATGGGCAGCGCATAGGGGATGCCTACCTTACCCCCGGCTGGACGAGCTACGGCAAACGCCTGCAATACCAAACCTATGATGTAACCGACTTGCTGAAAGAGGGGAACAATGCCATCGGGGTAATGCTCGGCAATGGATGGTACAGGGGCATTATCGGCTTTGCCGATCACAAAAATGTGTATGGGAAGGATATCGCACTTCTGTTTCAGTTGACTATTACTTATGAGGATGGTACTACGGCCACAGTAACCTCTGATGATACCTGGAAATGCTCAACAGGTGATGTAAGATATTCGGAGATATATAATGGCGAAACCATCGATCATCGCCTTACCGTGCACGGCTGGACAGAACCTGGTTTTAATGATTCGCAGTGGAGCAATGTTCAGGTACAGGATTATCCAAAAAATATCCTGTTGGCTACCTACAACGAAATGGTAAAAAAACACGAAACCTTTAAGCCTGTCCGCATTTTTAAAACACCTAAGAACGAGCAGGTAATCGATTTTGGGCAGAACCTGGTAGGTTGGGTAGTTTTGAAAGTAAGGGGCAAAGCGGGGGATAAGCTCACCGTTTCACATGCCGAGGTTTTGGATAAAGCAGGGAACTTCTATACCGAAAACCTGCGCGCTGCCAAAGCGCAGGACACCTACATTTTAAAAGGCGGCGAAGAGGAAATATTTGAACCGCACTTTACTTTCCACGGGTTCCAGTTTATCAGGATCGAAGGTTATCCCGGTGATATTATAAAACCGGAAGATGTAACTGCCGTTGCGCTCTATTCTGATATGAAGCCGACAGGAACATTTACCACTTCAAACCCACTCATCAACCAATTGCAGCACAATATCCAATGGGGACAGAAAGGGAACTTTTTGGATGTGCCTACCGATTGCCCGCAGCGCGACGAGCGTTTGGGTTGGACAGGCGACGCGCAGGTGTTTTCGCGCACGGCCACCTTCAACATGAACGTGAACGATTTTTTTGCCAAATGGTTGAAAGATGTAGCCGCCGACCAAACACCCGAAGGCGCTGTGCCCTGGGTGATACCAAATTGCCTTGGCTTTTCGCAAAGCAGCACCGGCTGGGCCGATGTTTCTACCGTTATCCCATGGAATATGTATCTCGCTTATGGCGATAAACGGATACTGCAAACGCAATACAGCAGCATGAAAGCATGGGTTGATTATATGCAGCATCAATCCAAAAACGACCTGTGGCAAAGCGGTCAAAGCTTCGGCGACTGGCTGTTTTACAGCGTGGATGATGATACCGACGGCTCGTCGGCTATTACAGACAAGTATTTTATAGCGCAATGCTTTTATGCTTACTCTACCCAATTACTCATCAACGCGGCGAACGTATTGCAGAAACAGGACGATGTAACCTATTATACCGATTTATTAAAACGCATTAAAGATGCCTTCTACAAAGAGTACGTAACACCAAACGGGCGACTGGTATCGGGCACACAAACAGCCTATACCCTGGCCCTTAATTTTGATATGCTGCCCGAATCCCTACGTGAACAGGCGGCATCAAGGCTGGTTGAAAATATACGTGCTTACAATCATCACCTCACCACGGGCTTTTTGGGTACGCCTTATTTGTGCCATGTATTAACACGGTTTGGGCATAGCAATGTTGCTTATCGTTTATTGCTGCAGGATACCTATCCTTCATGGCTATACCCGGTAAAAATGGGTGCTACTACCATCTGGGAACGCTGGGATGGTATCCGCCCTGACAAAAGCTTTGAGGCCGCCAGCATGAACTCTTTTAACCACTATTCCTACGGTGCCATCGGCGACTGGATGTACCGTGTAATGGCTGGTATGGATACCTACGATGATGGCGCGGGCTACAAGCATATCCGTATTATGCCCCACCCTGGGGGCGGCTTTACCAATGCAACCGCCAGCCTGCAAACCTATTACGGCAACCTCAGTTCCGGCTGGGAAGTTAAGGATGGCAAAACCTACTATAATATCGAAATACCTGCCAATACAACAGCGGATATTTTCCTGCCGGCAACGCAATCAACTGACATTACCGAAGCTGATAAACCTTTGCCAAAGGATATGGTTGGTAAAACTGAAAACGGTTATGTGGGATTGAAAGTAGGATCAGGTATTTATCATTTCGCGGTGAATGGGGTGCCACCAACCCCGCCAGTGCAGGGAACGAAATAAAATCTAAATGTCATTTCGAACGAGGAACGAGGAGAAATCTTAAAGAAGCGAATGGGCTAAAGCACATCGTTTAAGATTTCTCTCTATCGTTCGAAATGACAATTAATATTAAAAAAATATATTCTTAAAACATTACTCCTCCCGCTCCCGCGAGTTTAGCGAAGCGTAACTCGCGGTTTGTAAACGCGCTTATAATTCTATAAATGCGAATTTTTCAGAAAAATCTTAATATACCCACCTTCCTTTCCAGTTCAAAATAGGACATATATCCCATATAGCCTAAGCTATGCATAACATAGATTTAGATGAGTATTTGAATTATCACAATGCAACTGAAAAGATGCACCACCGGCTTAGTAACAGAATTTTAAAACTATGCTGCTATCCCTGCATAAAGATCGATCCCACCGTATTTTGCTGCTGTTTGTTTGCTTGTGTATTGTTTTATTAGGCATCATGATATTTGCTGTGCCTCCCGGTATAGACCCGGACCCATGCTGGGGATTTTTGGTTATGCACGGCATGGAGCAAGGCAATCAATTTAATTTATTATTAATTCCCGACGCCGGAAATATCGCAAAAAGCCATTACGCGTTTTTATCCTGGTGGTCGCCGGGCCAATACCTTTTCCCCTATCTGCTTAAAACCTTGTTTGGGGTTAATACCGGCCATGCGGTATCTTTAACCATTGCTATTTGTAATTTATTGGGGTTGGCAGGGTTCTATCAGCTTTTTAAGCAGCTGGGTTTCACAAAATGGGTGGCAGCGCTCAGTATTGCCTTTATAGCGAGCCAGCTGTTTTTTATTTGGCCATTTGTTTATTACCCGGGTGGCGAGGTATTGCTTTTTGCATTCATAGGTTGGTTTTTATATGGCTGCTTTAGTTTTAAAAAAATAACATGGCAGCTTTTGTTATTTGTGTTTTTTGCTGGGTTGTTGGGCTTTTTTTCAAAATCGTCCGTTTTATGGATGTATATAGCAGGTGTGGTTTGTATATGGATCAATATCTCCATAAATGAAACTACCGATCCCCCATATCCGCCAACAGCAACGAATAGTAATTTCTTAAACTCACCGCGATTTAAAAAAGGAATATGGCATTGGCTACGGAATGGAATGCTGCTTATTGTTCCATTTATAAGCGCTTTAGTTATTATTTATATTTTTTATTTATCAAGGGGCGATAACCCTGTTAGCGGGCAGCGCCAGTTCCTTATCAGGCCAGAAACTTTCAGCTTTCCATTGGCGTCACCCATACTCTCCGGTTTTTCGGTTGATGAATTATTTGATGGATTGATCTACCAACCCGATGGGCCTAAGGTTTCCTATCATATGGCTATTTTTATCCTCATCGTTTTGGCTATATGCAGTTTAGTTTATATGGTTTTTATAATCAGGCTTTCACCTGGTAAAAAGTATTCGCTCGCAATTCTTTCTTTCTATGTTTTTGGCACTGTCTTTTTTAGTTATATATACTTAAAACAATCTGAGGTATCCTACGAAAGCAGGCATTTCCGCATAATTGGGTTGTTGACCATCCCCGGCTTTATTTATTTGTGCTTTAAAACGAAAATTACAAGGGTGTTATTTTTTATGATGTGGATGGTGTTTATAGTGATAGAGTTTAACTTTTTTAAAACTGAATTTAATGGGAACATAAAAGCATCCAGGGGCAGCTCGGGGTTGAGTCAGAGGCTATATGATGCAGCAACTGTAAGTGAAATTATAAAGATCGATCACGCCCACCATAATGATGCCATTTTTGTGGTGACAAGCCCTGATATTGCAACGGAGATCAACAACAACCGGGTTATAATGATCGATGATGAAAATATGAGCGATCAGGAATTTTCAAATTTGAAATATGCCGGTACTTGCGGCCCGATATACATACTAATGCCAAAAGGATATGTTAATAATGGCAAACAATCGCATATTATAAAAAGCTTTATAAGCTATCACAACTTTACGTTCAAACAACTAAGCCCCAAATATTATTTATACTATGCAAGTAATTAAGTATGCTGTTTGTGTGACATGCCTGATCGGCTTTTATGCTTTTTTCGCTCTCCAGGGTTTTTGACACTCCACGTTAAAGCAAAAAAGCTTTGAGATAAGGCTGCGCTTCGTCTCCCCAGTTTTTCATTACGGATTGCAGCGTGGTGAATAATCCTTTATTATCCGTAACCTTTCCCTTTTTTGGCGGCACAACAACAGTAGCAGGAATGATATTATCAGTTACCTTGGTTGCAAACCAGGTTACATTTTCGTGCGGAAGGGCAACACCCAATATCATCCCCGGTAAACCGCTGAACGATTCCGGCCCGCCCGAAACAGGGATCTCGGTAGTATAAAAAGCCACTACATATATCGTATCCATCATAATGCCGTTTGCTCTGCGGCAGGTGTAACCGGCAATGTCGCGGGTTTCATCTGTTAGCTTCCATTTAATCCTGCGCGTACTGTCCTTCACCAAAAAAGTTTCTTCAAACACCTTTTTCTGGAATACGCCTGTGTTGCTTGTGAGGTCTGTATAGATCACATTGTTCTGGGAAGCCATCGGGCTGTTGCTGAAAAAGTTCCCACCGGGAGTAGTCTCCGGGTCAATAGGTGTAAATAAGGTTTTATTATTAGTGAATGTCAGTGTACTTTTTAGTGTTTTAAATTGCGGGTTGCCTTTTTTGTAGGCTTCAAGTGCAGGTACCAGGAAAGCCTCGTTATCCTTATTGATCTCTTTTTTAATAGCCGCATACATATTTATCTTCTTCTCAAACTCAATAGTGCCCGATGAGGTAAAATGCGCGTTCTGGGCAAATAAACTGCTGCTTAATAGCAGCATGAAAATGGTTGATATCAGTGTGTATCTCATAGTGATTATTTTTTAGGTACTCCTCCGCCCATCCTGGTGAAATCGTAGGCTATGGTAAACATAAAATATCTTTTAATAGTAGTATAGCTGTTTTGCGTGATCAGGTTGCCGTTGGCATTTCTGTTGAACCCAACATTCTGGTTCAGCAGGTCGTTCCCCCAAAGCTCCAGGCTCAGGCTTTCACTTTTCATAAATTTCTTGATAATATAAGCATTGATCAACGTACGTTTGAAATCAGTGCTAAATGATTGTGTTTTGGCCGTGTACTCGTAATTATCATCCGACCCGATCTGGAATTTCCCCGGCAGATAGATATTGAACCCTGCATCCGCCTTGAACCCTCCGCCATTATTATTGGTTGCGATCTGTAATGACGATTGGCTGATGGTGTAAGTTGGGCCTGCCGAAAGATAAAAATCAAACTTTTTCTCTTTGTACTTACTCACACTAAACCGCGGATTGTAGGTATAGCTTACGGTCCGGTTCAATGCATCATTGGCATAGTTGTAATAAACATTGCCGTTTGCGTTTAAATTTAAGCCTGCATTCATGTCTATTGCTTCTATTTTCTTATTCAGATTGGCGCCAAAATAGTAACTCGCGGTGGTCTTGCCGGTCAGGTTGATTGCCTGGCTTGTGCTTTTCCCGGTGGTGAGATCCGTATTGGTGTTGGTAACTATGGGGTTGGTGATAAAAGAGTAGTTCCCATAAAACCCAATAAACTGGCTCGTTAAAACTTTATAGGAGTTATAATTGATATTAAAGCTATTGGTAAACGATGGCGACAGGGTAGGGTTGCCTATTACTTCATTCAATGGGTCGTTATTTACTTTTAACGGTTGTATCTGGTCCAGAGTAGGCTGGGTGGTACTGCCGTTATAGCTTATCCTGAACGATTTTTGGTTCGAGAAACGGTACTGGTAGCTGGCTTGCGGCGCCCAGTTAACAAAATTCCTGTCTATTGGGGCATTTAGGCCGCTCTCATCAACCTGGTGAAAGTTTACATCAACCACCCTGGTGCCAAAGTTAAGGATGGTTTTACCCTTTTTGTAATTGAATATGGCCCCCGCCTGGTTTGAGAACTGGTTAAGCTTATAATTACTGCTCAGCGAATCTACCAGGACATTATAGACCCCGGGCGATGAGGCGTTGAACGATTGCCGGTCGGCACTGGTATTGTCAACGCTTATCCCGTAATTCATTACGATAGCAAAAGTTTTTGAAAAAGGCTCGGAATAGGTCAGGTTGGTATTTAACGCATTATTTTTCAGGTCATTGGTTTTATATTGATCAATTATTTGCGGCTTTTGCGTAGTATCTAATTGTTTCTGAGCGTTATAAAACTTTATCGTCGAATTTAAATTTCCTTTGGCCTTGCTTTGGCTATAACCCTCTACAATGCTGAACGACAATGTTCGCCCAACTTTTTTAAACTTATGCGTATAAAAAGCGCTGGCATTAAATGCCCTTTGATCTACATTGTTGATCAGGTCGCGGGTACTTTTGTTGATCAGGGTATCATTCCTCGACTCCTCTCCACTATAACTGCTCTTGTTGATGCTGTGCTTAACAGTTCCATCAACAGATATCTTGAGGTTAGAACTGGTATCAAGCTTGATCTGGTAAACTGCATCAAGTTTTTGCCTGAACATGTATTTGTGAAAGGTTTGGTCTAATCTGCTGTTGAAAATATTATCGGGCTGGTTGTTTTGTGTCAGGTCATTTTCGGTGCCATCAATAGTAATGGAGCCGATCTTGTAATTGGTATTGATCGACTCTTTATCATTGTTCCATTTACTGTCGTAGTGCACACCGGCTGTCCTGGCCAATGGGATACCCTGCCCATTATACCTCCCGTCGAAGGAGTCAAGGTCATCTCCCCCGCCGAAGTTAAAACTAATGCCTCCAGTGCCATCGCCAAAATCTAAACCCTGCCCGGTGCCATATTTCTGGTTGTCCTCCCAACCTAAACCAACCCTGCTGTTGTTCCCCATCGTGCCATAAACAGAAAATTTTTGCTTGGCCCTGAATGCATTGAATATTAACTGGCTCTGGTAATAGCCGCCCGGCCCGTCGCCGGCATCAGCTTTGCCAAACATGCCGTTCTTTTTATCATCCTTTAATTTGATGTTGATGGTCTTGGTTTTTTGCCCGTCATCTATCCCGGTAAAGGCAGCCTGGTCACTTTTTTTATCATACAACTGTACCTTGTCCACCATGTCGCCGCGTATGTTTTTGGTAACCAAAGTAGGGTCATCGCCAAAAAACTCCTCGCCATCCACCAGTACTTTGCTCACCGTTTGCCCCTGGGCAGTAATTTTTCCGTCTTTGTCAACTTCTATACCGGGCAACTGTTTCAGCAGGTCCTCCACTCTTGAGTTAGGTTCTATCTTATAAGCAGCCGCGTTAAATTCCGTAGTATCACCTTTTATTTTTATGGCAGCCGCAGTACCTTTTATGATCACCTCCTGCAATATGCGCGATTTAAGCCTCATATTGATGGTGCCAAAATCATGACTGGTTTTTACCGAATCTAAAGTAAAATTATCCACATAATCCGCATAGCCGGGATAGGAGAGCAGCAATATGAATTTACCTTTACCCAGGTTGCCTATACTGTATGAACCATTTTCTTCTGCCCGGGTAAATTTGCGCAGGATAGAATCCTTAGCATTTAATATCACCACCGTAGTATTTTTTAGTTTAATATGGGCCACGCTATCAGCCGCGACACCTTTAATGAAATAATTGTTTTGTGCAAATAGAGAACCGCTACCCAGGCAAAATAGCAGGAAAAGTAAAATTGTGAATTTCATAAGGTCGGATTAGTGATCCTAAGGTATAACTAAAAAATTAGTAAGTAAAGGCCGCGTGTGTTAAATATTGTTAAAGAATGTTAAATGATTTAGAACGAGAAGATTAATTATCCTCTTTGCTGAATTATGTGCAGGAAATCTCAAAACATATTACTTATTTGGCTTGTCATGGTAATCCTTTAATCCTATAAACGGCGAAGCCTTCTTGAACACCTTTGAAAACAAGCGGATTGTGAAAAATCATGGTTCAGACAATCACTCATGTAAAAATCTCCACACAATTTCCTAATCCGTTAATAAATTTATACTTTAGTTATTCTCAATTACAGACCTAACAGT
>JABDFM010000060.1 GCA_013286565.1 Bacteroidota bacterium | reverse complement strand
GGCGATTATGGCGGATCGTACGAAATAGCAAAAGACAATATTTTGGTTAACCCTGGTCAGTACGGGATGGCTATTGCCGGTGGTAATCATATTTCCATCATCAATAATAAGATCTATTCAAAACAGCAGCCTTTTACCAATGTGGGGCTGTATATATGGGCGCAGGGTGGGGTGGCCTGTTCAATGAATACGATCAGCGGTAACCAGGTTAACTGGACCATGAAAGACGGCACCCCAAACCATATCTGGAACGCGGGGAATTGCGGGAACGTAACTGGTTGGGATACCAATGTAGCAGGTGCCAAAATAGACGAATCCCTTCTTCCGGCGCAGTTGCTGTCGCCTTGCAACCAATAATTTAGTCATTGGTAATTAGACCGGATTTATTGGTTGAAGACTCTATTCCCCCTAAAACAGTTATTTCACGGGTAAAAATTGCGTAAAAACACGTTCCCAAAACCGTGCTGGCACTCAGTGTATTCTTTTTAACTATCCTCAACTTTGATATCAATAATTAAATGAAATGATAATCGTCACTGTAATATTTTTAAGGAGTGCTAAATCTTTGATCTGCCTCAATTACGTATGTGCCGAAGTGCTTTATTTATTAACCGGGGTATAACCTTATACTGAATCCAAAATATCCCGGTATTTATAAAAAAAATTAGAAAAGGAATACTCTTATGAAAACAAAACAACGGGATCAATAGTTAGGGTCTAAAAGTCCTTGTTGTGTGGCGGCGGCCGTTGTAAAGGGCAACGGCTTAGCTGCCATAATAGAAGTAAAACATTAAAAAACAGTAAAGTGTTATGAAGAAATTAATTACCTATCTTAAAATTTATCTTTTAAAGGCGGTTGCCGCTATAAGTAAACAATTTGGTTTTAAACGCCGCCGGCAAGAGGTTAATTTATTGGAAGATATACTTTTTATTTAGCCTCTATATATAGATCACGTCCTGCGCCTGCCCGGGCATACCTATTTTTTAAACGGTAACCAGGGCTGATCGTTAATAGTTAGTTTAGTTAATTTAGTTTAGTGGATTGCAGCCGTTACGCGAGGTAAGGGCTGCATTTTTTATGTGCTTTACTTTTATTTGGCTGCCGCGACTTTAACGCAGCGTAATTGACGGTTGTAATGTAGAGGTCAGAGATTGTATGCGCTTATGCAGCATCACTGTATGCATGGCGATAAGCCTCGTTATTGGCAGGAGTATAGTCAGGGATCTTCTTACCGCATTTGCAGCATTTGAAAGAATTTTGATGGTCAACCCAATCATGGCTACATGTGGGTTTGGCATTTAGCTGATTGGTAACTATTGCTATCACAGCTATTAATAAAATGAATAAAGCAACGTAGATCATGGCAATTGTTTTTAAGATAGATGCAAAATCTACGCCATGCCTTATTTAGCTTAAAATCAGGATAATTGCTTAGAAAAATTTCCTCAATCGAATAATCAATTACCCATTTTGGGGAGAATGGGTCAACTTTACAACAGACTTACGAAGTTTTTAAAACTTCGTAAGTCTTAACCAAACTAAATCCTAATCTCTAATCACCAACCTCTAATCTCTAACCTATATCCACTTATTCAAAAAATGCCCAAAGGCTTCTTTATACTGGTCGCCTACGGGGATATTCATTTTGCCTATCTGTAATGAGTTTTTTGTCATCGAGCTAATTTTATCCAGCGACACAATGAATGAACGGTGCACACGCATAAACCGTTTGGACGGTAATTTTTCTTCGAGCGCTTTCAGACTGGTTAATGATAGGGTGGCCTTTTCGATCCCTTTGAGATGCACTTTAACATAATCCTTCAAACCTTCGATATATAAAATATCATCAAGGGCGATGCGCACCAACTGGTACTCCACTTTCAGAAATAAATAATTATCATCCGCGTGTTCTGATTCGCCAGGGGCCGCAGCAGCGACAGGTGCTTTATTGATCAGTTCAGCATAATTAAGCGCCTTTTGGGCAGCGCGTAAAAACTCTTCGTAATTAAATGGTTTTAACAAATAATCAAGTGCATCTACCTTATAGCCTTCCAGCGCAAATTGGTTATAGGCGGTAGTAAAAATGATGCGTGGCTTGTCTGCCCCTTTATCAAGCACGCGTGCCAGTTCGATGCCGTTCAGGTCGGGCATTTGGATATCTAAAAATATCAGGTCTATCTTTTGGGAATGTATCGCTTTTAAAGCGTCTACCGCGCCGGCGTGTCGCCCAACCAAATTCAAAAATGGGGTTTGTTCAATAAACTTGCAAACCAGGCCCAGCGCCAGGGGTTCGTCGTCAACTGCAATACAATCTAATATCATGAGAGGTTGAGCATTAGGTGAACGGTGTATTCGTTATCAGCGTTTAACTCGCTAATATCCAGTTTATACTTTCCGGGATATAGCAGATCAAGCCTGCGGCGGGTATTTACCAACCCGATGCCACTATTAGTATCTAAGCTAATACTATTATCATTAATTATGGAGTTTTTTACGCTGAGGTGTAAAATTTTATCATCCTGCTTAACTGATATTTCAATATGGCTTTGCAGGGTCGCGCTTACACCATGTTTAAAGGCATTTTCAACAAAGGGCACAAATATCATGGGTGCGATGGGGATATCTTTTAAATCGGTAGGGGTATCAAAGGTGATCTTTACCACATCTGTCAATCGCAGTTGCATCAGGCTGATATAATCTTTTACAAACGCGATCTCCTGGCTCAATAGTGTATGGCCCTTCTGTGTATCATATAGTAAGTAACGCATCATCCGCGATAGCTGATGGATGGCTTTCCCTGCAACATCAGCATCAACCTGGGTAAGCGCATAAATATTATTCAGCGTATTGAAGAAGAAGTGCGGGTTGATCTGCGCTTTCAGGAACGATAGTTCGGAAGTTACTTTATCCTGCTCCAGCTCCTGCCTTTCCTGTTGGTCTTTCTGCCATTTTTGTATGGTAGTGAAACTTGTGCTGATACCCAAAACCAAAGCAGTTATGGTAATGGTGATCGTATCTATCCCGCCGTGACCGCCTTGCCCGTTTTTTGGCGACCCATGCTGCCTTCTAACCAGCGTCTCGCCAATGCTTTGCCAACGTTTATGAAACGCGGCATCCATTAATTGGTGCAGATTGAGCCAACTGTCCACCTGGCCTGACAGGAACACAATGCCGGCTACAAGTGCAATAACCAACATGAAATAGTAGCCAGAATGATTTTTTAGAAGAAACCTGGGCACAAGCACCAACGAATTCAAATAAAATGCTGCAACAAGCATGCTCAAAATAATAACCTGCTTTACCCAATATTGGTATGGCACATCAATAGCTGATAAATAAGGCTGATAAAAGATAAGCCCCATGGCAAATACTCCCCAGATCAGTATCTGTACCATAATGGCTACCAGCTTGCTTTTAGATTTCGGAATGATCATTATAAATCAGGTTATTATAAAATTACACAATAAGTAACGCCAATATTACAAATCAATAAAATAACGGTCAACCTAAACCGCCCGGCAGCTAATATTCACCGACCAATAACCGATTATCATCTTTAAAGCCGGCATAGCTTATCATGTCACTTTTAAGCAGGGTTTATAGGGTAAAAAAGCGCCTCCGTCTATAATTGTCCGTTGCCGGTCTATTCTATTATATAATACCTGGATAATACGTTTGTTTTGCTCCTTCATAAATCGATAATATATGAGGATCAGATACTTTTTGGCAGTTATTGCCTTTATCATAAGTGCTCAGAGTTATGCGCAAACCGGCAGGCAGGTGAGCGGCATAGTAAAGGACTCGACCGGAACCATACCAGGAGCAACTGTAAGGTTGTATTTTGGAACCGACAGTTTGGTTACAGCTACAGATGTGAGTGGTGTATTCAGGTTTAATGGCGTTATGGTTAACCAGTTTAGCATATTTGTACACCCGATAGGCTATCTGCCCATTAAACGCAGGTTCTTGTTAAATGCTGATAATAAACCTGCAGTGCTGGCCCCCTTCATAGTAAAAAGCGATGCCCACGCCCTTGCGGGGGTTACCATATCAGATGTAAACGCCATTAAACTGAAAGAGGATACAGTAGAATATAATGCAGCTGCTTATCCCGTGCGGCAGGATGCCCCGGTAGAGGACGTGCTGAAAAAACTTCCCGGTATAGATGTGGATAAGGACGGCAACGTTACCGCGCAGGGCAAGGCGATAAGCAAGGTTCGTTTGAACGGTAAGGATTATATGGCCGGCGATGTAACCAGTCTGACCAGAAACTTACCTGCCGACCTGGTACAAAGCATACAGGTGGTGGATGATTACGGTGACCAGGCCAATATAACCGGCATCAAAACCGGCGACCCGCAAAAAGTATTGAATATCAACATCAAACCAAGTAAAAACTACGGATACTTTGGGCAGGGAACTGTTGGCGCTGGTCGCGATGATATTCCCACAAAAGGGGATATATCCGATGCTGAACGCTATGTGGCCTCTGAGAATGTGTTTTCATTTAACGGCAACAGGCAGATAGCGGTGAGCGGTAATTTGAATAACACCAATACCAACCTGTTCAACTTTGGCGGTGGTCCCGGCGGCGGCAGGGGTGGAGGTCCTCCGGGATTTAACAGCAACAGCGCTAACGGTATCACTACTGCACGTTCTATCGGTTTGAATTACCGCGACAGCTGGGGCAAAAAGATCACCGCTTATGGTAGCTACAGTTTTACTGATAACACGGTGAACACCATCAGCACTACTATCATCAACAATATTTCGTTGGATAGGCCAAGTATGAACAATACCGCCAGCACACAAACGGATAACAAAATAAATCACCGTTTTAATTTCAATATTGAGTATAAGCCCGATACGGTAAACTATTTTAAGTTTACCCCGACGTTTTCTTATGCCGGGCTGCATACCCTACAAAATGCGACCAACTATTTTACATCAACTGCAGATACTACCAAGTATCAATTAACAGCACTGAGCCATTTATCATCACCAAGCTTTGGGGCAGGTTTGTTATACAATCACCGCTTTAACAGCCACGGGCGTAATTTTAGCGTATTGGTAACCGGTGGTTCATCCACCAGCGACCAGTATCAGAACCCGGTATATGATTACCTGGCAGGGAAGGCCACCGCACCTGTTTACCAGGTGATCAACACAAACAGCCGCACGGATAGCGTGGGTGCCTCGTTCTCATACCTTGAGCCGTTGAGCAAGCTTTCCTACCTGGAGTTTAATTACGCTTATCACAACTCGAAAACCACTGCTGATAAGGCGACCGATGTGCTTGATACAACAGACAAAACATTGAACAGGGACGACCTGCTGAGCAACGATTATAAATTCACGTTCACCACCAACCGCTTTGGAATAAACTATCGCTTTATTGAAAAGAAATACAATTATACTTTGGGTATAGCGGCGCAGCCGTCCGTATTGGCAGGCGAATCGCCGGTGAGTGAGCCCACGCATGTGAGCACGTTTAATTTTTCGCCTGTGGCGAGGTTTATCTATAACTTCTCGCGCAGCCAGGCGTTGAGTATAAATTACAGCGGGGCAAGCAATACCCCGCAATATTATCAATTACAGCCGGTTATCGATTTCTCCAATGCCACTTACCCTGTGGAGGGGAATCCAAAGTTAGACCCAGAATACAACAACGTACTGACCATTCGCTATAACAAGTTCGATTTTGCAACCGGCAACGTATTTTTCTCCAATTTGAACTTTACACAGACTGATAATAAAATAGTGACCAATACGGTCACCTACCCGCACAACTATTTCGATCCAAAACTGGCCGGGACAATTTTGACCAAGTATTTGAACGCGGATGGCTTCTATTCGGCGTCAGCATTTTACCTGTACGCCAAGCCCTGGGAAAAACGTAAATACACCCTGTTTATTAACGGAAATATCTCGTACAATAACAACATCACGTATATCAGTAACGCAGATAGTTTAGGCAACGAAACCCGGCAAAAGAACATCGCCAAAAACCTGGTGTTTACCCAGGGTGCACGTTTCAGGGTGAGTATTACTGACGTGATAGACGCCGAAGTAAACGGCAGCTACAGCATTAACCACTCTGTAAACTCCATACCGCAGGCCGATGTGAACAGCAACTTCAGGACAACCATCCTGGGGGTGAACGGTAAGAATTATTTTTGGAAAGACTGGACACTGAGCTATGATTACAGCAAAACAATTTACAGTGGTTTTGTAGGCGGCACTAACCCCAACATATTTACCACATATGTTGAGCGCCGTTTTTTAAAGAATAATGTAGGTACGTTGCGCCTTACCGCATTCGACTTGTTTAACCAAAACACCGGTTTCTCCTCCACCCAAAACGGCAGCCAGATCAGCCAGATCAACGCCAACCGTTTGGGCAGGTATTACCTGCTCACCTTTACCCTGCGCTTACAAAAATTTGCAGGCAAAGGGCCAACACAAGGCCCCGGCCCTGGTGGCCCCGGGGGTTTCAGACCAGGCGGTGGCTTTGGTGGCCCAGGGCCGGGTGGTGGTCCGGGTGAATGATACAGCCCCAGCCCCCTCTAAATCTCCCCCTGTAGGGGAGACTTTTTTAAAGCCCTCCCTTCCGGGGAGGGTTTGGGTGGGGCTGGGCTAAGACCTTGCCATAGGTGAGATGATGGCAGGAAAGAAAGATCAAAACATGAGATTGATCTTGATTTAGTTGATCGCGTTCCGGGGTGAGATCCGGGACGCTTTTTTGTTAAAATTCTTCACGCATGTGTAAACCAAAGTACTGACAAAACAGTGTCAGTGCATTCTTCAAACCGGATGTGTAAATTTGTATATATCCTGATTACAGGATGAAGTGCTGCCCTGGTCGTTCAGTTCAGGGTGCTATTCAACAACCTTTTCATGCCACATCAATTAATTGCCTGGCATTCTATCATATCTGATTATTTGCGATAAATAATCGAATTGTTCTTTGACATATTAAATAGATAACCGAACTAAGCCACTGCGCCTGACTGCCGGTAGGCAGGGCCATGAGCGTGAAGGAACATTGAATGAACCTTAAAATAATCTGAATAACAAAACCCTTCCTTCCCATCCCAATGGAGGGAATCGCACAGCCCTTTACACTAAGTTAGTGTAAAAAGCCATTTTTACACTTCAAATCCCAAAACTTATACTACCTTTACCCGGTAATTTTTGCAGTAGAAAACTGGTAAACAAGCCTCAGTACAAAATGTACAGGGCTTTTTTTTCCTTGCGGAAAGGATGCCGATAGCCAAAATATATTATGGAAGAAAGAAAGTATTTACAAACCTGGAAAAAATACATCCCGGTTATCCGTTTGCATTTGAAAAAAAGTGTTGCTGAAGAACAGCAGTTCAAACTGAATATTACCGATTTCGAATCGGCAGGTGAAAGAGGCAAATCAGGCTATACCTTCAACCTTCAGATGGAAAATGGCAAGGTGAAAAATAATATCAGCGGATCAGCCGTTGCCCGCGACCTGTATGAATCCCTCAAAAACGACGACCTTATAAAAGCCTTCCTCCAGGAAAAAAGCGTGAAAATAAGCGTAGGCAAATCCTTTATGCTAACCATCAAAACTTCGCACATCTCTTCCTACAAAACAGAAGAAGCAGAGGCTTAGAGACTGGTGATTAGAGATTAGTGTTTTGTGGCACTTTTCCTCTATTGATAGGCAGAGAATAGTGAATAATTCTCCAAATTCCCGTCAGCAGAACAGCTTCGGCTGAAATCAGACAAAACAATGATGGCCTGTGCTTTGGAAAGGGCATAGCAATAGTTGCTGAAGCATAGGGCTGAGCGAACGAAGTGGGGCAACGTTTTGCAGCCCGCGGTTTTTGCCTGATTTGCAGGGCAAAGGCCAAGTGCGGCAAAGAAGCCTTTCTGCTGACAAACGCTTTTGGTTACTTTTGTCGCGACAAAAGTGACAAAGCCCAGCGGCTTGAGCGGAACGGAACACTAAATGCCCCCCAAGTATCTTAAAGAACCCAAAAAAGGCGCGCAATAAAACATTGCAACGCCTTCCATATATAGTTGAGGGGAATTACCCTTTAAATTGAATAATTCCCCGCTCGTGCTATTTAAACCCTAAACTAAGCGATATCACATCCGATACCAAACCGATGTTTTGCGAATAATGGCCGTATCTAAGTTCCACTTCGTGCAGGTTTTGCCAGCCAAAAACCCCATTAGGTGGTGCCAGCCTTAAACCCACACCATAAAAACTGCTTTCGAATTTAGCATATTCATAGTTGCTGGTATAGTACGGGTCATCGGGACTATGCACTCTGTAAGGCGCGAAATATTTGGCAGCTGATTGATCATAATACCGGTAAAATGGCGATATGGAGAAGAACGGCGATACTTTATAAGCCACTTCCAGATTTGCCGTATTGGAACGGATGCCCCAGCTATCGGCATAATAACGGTAATAGCTGCGCAGAATAATATTATCACCCAAAAAATAATTCAGCCTGACACCCAACGGTATCTTAAACCGCGACGACGGCAGCTTTTCTACCTTGCCTGTATCTCTCCCGTCGTTAAAATACACCCGGTGATAAGGCAGGCCCAGGTAACCGTCCTGCGCAACGCCATCCGCCAGGAAAACAACCTGCAATCTTGAATTGATGATCTGCGAATAGGACAGGGAAGCGGTGTAAGTATTTCTCGGGCTGGTTGCGAGGCCTACCTTTGAACCGTGGCCATCATTCACACTTCCTGCGCTAACGAGCACCGGGTTATTACTTGCACTTGTAATATAAACCGCTCCGGTAGGCGCCGGTGTTAATAAGGTAACCAATTCAGACGGATAAATGATCGTAACCTTGTCGAAATAGCCTTGTAATTTCACACCGAACTCGCCATTTTTATCCGCAGTCTTTATGGAAAAATGAAGATCGGCTCCTTTTGATTTATAGTTATATTCTCCCGAATAGTAAGCGCCTAAACCAAACGTATTTCCGGTTTTCGCATTCTCCACTGTCCAGTCAAGCGATGGGTATATCCTGCTGCCCCCTTGTTTTCCTGTCCCCTCAAAGTTGATGTAACCGGATGACGCGGAAGTATGATGATCGATACCTAAGCCAGCGGCAAGCGTGTTTTTGTTATTATTATTGCCCAGCCACACAAAGTGCAGGTCGATCCCATTTGAAATATCTGTTACGTTTTGGGTGCCGATGCCGCCGGTGATGGCCGAATGGTCGCCCGTTTGGGTGTAATAACTGGAGATCAGGTTCACCTCATCCAAACGCAGGCGCTTGGGGCTATAGCTGGTGCTATCCTGGGTGCCTACGGGTTTATATAAACTAATCGATGTTTTTGTAATGCTGGTATCCGGTTTTTGTTGCGCATACGTATTCAGCCTGCATAGTATAGAAAATCCAATAATGGATAAATAGACTTTTCTCATTTAAGATAATTCAATATATATTTTAATTACAACCACAGCCACCACCAGTTTTCCCGGCATTCGCACCCGACGCGGCTTCCTCGTACGACTGGAAATTCAATTCATTCTTCTCCACTTTCCGGTTACTCAAAACCATTTCAGAGTCATTGACCCTGCTTTTTTGGTACTCCTTCAGATGTACGCATGATGTGGCACTTATCATTACTAATAAGCAGGCCGATATTTTGAGGAATTGCTTTACCATTATCCGGTTTTATTTAAAGTTGATGTTATCAGATGTATATAATTTGTTATCGTCATCAATGATGACGGCCTCAATATTTTTCATTTGGTTGATCAGGTCCAGCCCAGTGCGTATGCCCATGATCATCACTGGCGTAGCCATCGCATCGGCTATCTCCGCGTTGGTGGTAATAATAGTTACACTTTTAATGCCGGTAACAGGCAAGCCCGTACGCGGATTAATCGTGTGTGAATATTTCTTCCCGTCTATCATCGCAAACTTCTCATAGTTGCCCGATGTGGCCACAGCCATATCTGTAAGCACCATATAGGAGAATATTTCGTGTGACGAATCAGGGTTTGCGATCCCCACGGTCCATTTCTCGCCATTGGGCTGTACACCCCATGCGGTTAAATCTCCCGAAGCGTTTACAATGCCGCTTGCTACGCCCTGTTCTTTTAAAACCTGTTTGGCCCGTTCTGCCGCGTATCCCTTGCCAATTCCGCCAAAACCAATGCGCATCCCTTGTTCTTTTAGAAAAACGGTGCAGTTTTCGGTATCAAGCAATACGTTCCGGTAGTTGATCAGCCTTACCGATTTGCGTGCGGTTTCTGCATCGGGCAACTGCTTCATGTTCACATCAAAGTTCCACAGGCTTTTATCGATGGAGCCGTAAGTGATGTCAAACGCGCCCTGGGTAAGATCAGATATCCTTAAAGAACGTGCAATGATCTCAAATACCTCCCGGTCAACCTTTACAGGCTGTATGCCCGCGTTGTGGTTGATCTCGTTGGTCTGGCTGTCATCGCTGAAAGTGGTCAGCAGTTTTTCTATCCGGCTGATCTCGGCTACCGCGCTGTCAATATGCTTTTCAGCCTCGGCGGCATCATCACCAACCAAACTGATCTCGAATCTGTTGCCCATCAGCCGCATAGCGCGCCGGTGGATAGTAAGGTTATTTTTTATGATCTCAGTGGCTTGCATTAGCAATGGGGTTGATCTCAGAAACAAACTTCTCCGGCGACTCATTTGGGTAGCCGTCCCATTCCTTCAGCACCTTTCCGTTTTTATCAACCAATAGCGTAAACGGGAATTTACCTTCAGGATTGTATTTATCAGCCAAAGCTTCATTACGTTTTACTTGCGCAGCATCTAATTGGTTTTTCTTTTGGCGTGGGAAATCGGCCCGAACCAACACCAAATGATCTTTAGCATAGTTTTCAAAGGTAGATGACTCCAATATTTCTTTTCTTAACCTGATACACGGCCCGCACCAGTCGGAACCCGAAAAATTAACCAGGATCAGTTTATCTTCTTTAGCGGCCTCGGTAGTAGCGGCTTTAAAATCCCCCATCCAGGTTACACCCGAAAGAAGAAATGCCGCCATCAAAAAGACTAATAATTTCATATTTAACTTATTTTATTAAAAACACTTAACGGAATTTTGCTGAGTATAGTTTCTAACAATTAAACAAGAGTTAAAAATTTCTTGCTCACCTTTAACATCTATTAATTAAATGTTATAACAAATATGATTATGTATTATGAAAATAGGATGAAAATGTAGTATTGAAATAAAGAGAGGTGATTTAAAGTCCCTCTCCCCCCGGAGAGGGATTTAGGGTGAGGCTACCCCTCTTCGCCAAAAACTGTTTCTGATATTGCAGCGGGGTTTTCACGGTTACCTGTTTAAAGTATTTATGGAAGCTTGCAAAATTTTGGAACCCGCTTTCAAAACATATCTGTTTGATGCTGATCTTATCCTCAATTAAAAGCTTGCAGGCATGTCCCACTTTTATTTCGATGATAAACTGTGAGTAGGTTTTCCTTGTGCGCGATTTAAAATACCGGCAAAAGGAGTGAGGGCTGATATTAGCTACAGATGCTATTTCTCCAGTGGTTATTGGGCGTTTGAAATGGGCTAAAGTAAACTCATAAATAGCATTGATGCGATCGCTTTCAACCTCCTTAAAATCATTATTGAAGCCAATGGATGCAAGGGGACTTGTAGTGCTTTCGGCAATAATTAACAGCACTTCCATCAGCAATATAATTTTCCGGCTGCCTTCTGTCGATAGCATATCTTCAAGCAGGGCGGCAACTTTCTCTTTACTTTTGCCATGGATGATGATGCCCCTTCTTGATTTCTCTAAAACAGTGCGGATAGCTTTATTTTCGGGCAGGTTTAAAAAATGGGCGCCCCAAAAGTCTTCACAAAAATGAGCCACCCTTACATCCGCACAAATTTCAGGGTCTTTCTTAAAATAGATATCGTCAAACCGCCAGTAATGCGGCAGATTAGAACCCACCAATACCACATCGCCATCCTGGAAGTTTTGGATATGATCGCCTATAAACTGTGTCCCGTTTCCTTTTTTAAAGTGAATCAGTTCCGCCTCGGCATGATAATGCCAGCGATTATTAATATATGGCACCTTATCCTGCCTTACATTAAAGGAGCTTAAGGGGTTTTGCAATACTTTTAATAAATGGGGTTTCATGGTGAGTTATGTTGTTAATGTTTTTATTGGTTTTGTGCGTTTGGTTCCCCTCTTGAGAGGGGCAGGGGTGTGTTACTTTAAGCCCGGCTAACACACCCCTGCCACAACACCGTCCAATGCGCCCCCTCTCGAGAGGGGAATATTAAAGAAATCAATCATCAGTCCTATATAATTATTATAAAAATACATAAAATCATTTATGGTGGTAGCTAATATGCCAAAATAGCTTAATATTTTGATAATATGATAAATGTTTTTAACTGGTATATTTATTTCTTTGTACTAACCAATTATCCAGCATTAAGCCTGTAATTCAGATCAGAATAATTGTTGATGATAATGCAATTTATTTAACCCGCTTATGACCAAAAAAACTGGCATTTATGCCGTAGTGCTCATTACGTCGTTGTTCTTTTTATGGGGATTTGCACTCAATTTGAATTCAATTTTGGTGCCCCACCTCAAAAAAGCCTGCCAGCTAACCGATCTGCAATCCGCCTTTGTTGATTCAGCTTTTTACATTGCCTATTTTATAGTTGCCATACCAGCGGGCTTGTTTATGAATAAATACGGCTATAAAAAAGGGATCGTATTTGGTCTCTCACTTTTTGCCATAGGTGCTTTCTTGTTTTATCCTGCAGCCGAGACCCGCCAGTATGCTTTTTTTCTGGGCGCACTGTTTATCATAGCCAGTGGTTGTGGTTTCCTCGAAACCGCGGCAAATCCGTACATCAATAACCTGGGCGATCCGTCCGGGGCTACACAACGTATCAATTTCGCGCAGTCGTTCAATGGTCTGGCAGCAACGTTGTCTGCATTGGTCGGTGGAAAGTTTATTCTGTCGGGTGTCACCTTAACAAACTCGCAAAAACTCGGAATGTCGGGACAGCAATTGAATAACTACCTGCAAGGCGAATCAAACGCGGTGAAAATACCCTATATAATCATTGGCCTGGTGGTACTCACTGTCGCCATCCTGATATGGTTTACCGACCTGCCTGATATTAAGGAACACAGTAGTAATGACGATGTAAAGAATGGAAGTTCCATCTTTAAAGAGAAAAACCTGATGCTGGGTGTATTGGGTATATTCTTTTATGTAGGCTCACAGGCAGGTGTACTCAGCTTTTTTATCCGGTACTCAAAATACGTAAGCAATATCGGCGAAAAAGAAGCTTCAAGCCTACTGGCCGGTGCCCTGTTAGGATTTATGATCGGGCGTTTTTTCGGTACTTTCTTAATGCGGTTTATTGCACCTGTCAAAATATTGATCATTTATAGCGTAATCAATTGCGGGCTCTTGATCCTCGCATTTATTGTCGACGGGAGGTTATCAGTATATGCCATCATGGCTATTCCATTTTTTATGTCGATCATGTTCCCTACTATCTTCTCATTAAGCATACTGGGTTTGGGAGAAAAAACCAAAAAAGGTTCCTCGTTGCTGATTATGGGCATAGTTGGCGGGGCGGTAATACCATTGACCCTCGGCGTTGTTTCTGATCATAGCAATATCAGGGTAGCTTACCTAATCCCATTAATCTGTTTCGCCTACATCTTCTATTTCGCTTTTAAAAATATACGGGTTACAAATGTTCAACCGGCTGTCAGCCATTAATTATAAAGTTATGTTAAGGAAAATTTCATTTATCTTATTACTTGTAGTCTTTACATCCACGTTTGTTTCAGCACAAAAGAAACTCGGCAACGAAACCGACGCCCAAAAACAAGAGCGTATGAAATGGTGGACAGACGCCCGCTTCGGGATGTTTATTCACTGGGGGCTGTATTCACAAGCGGCCAGGCACGAGTGGGTAAAGCATAATGAGCACATGACCAACGAAGAGTATCAGAAATATTTTGATCAATTCAACCCCGATCATTTCGACCCGACAAAATGGGCAAAAGAAGCCAAAGCTGCCGGGATGAGATATGCCGTGCTTACCACCAAGCACCACGAGGGCTTTGCCATGTTCGACTCAAAATACACCGATTACAAAGTAACCAATACCCATGCCAAACGCGATCTTGTGCGGGAATATGTAGATGCTTTCAGGGCACAGGGGATGAAAGTTGGATTTTACTATTCACTGCTCGACTGGCACCACCCCGATTATACCATGGATGATGTGCACCCTTTAACGCAGGTTGACACCAGCCAGGCTAATTATGACAGGCTGAATAAAGGCCGCGATATGGCCAAATACCGCCAATACATGCGCAACCAGATCACTGAGCTGTTGACCAACTACGGCAAAATTGATGTGTTGTGGCTGGATTGGTCGTGGGATAAAGGCGCTAAACGCGGAAAAGGCGAAGACGATTGGGGTTCGGTAGAGTTATTGAAATTGGTAAGAAAACTACAGCCGGGCATTATTGTTAATAACAGGTTAGGGTTGAGTGAATATTCCGATGGCGGCGATTTCATGACCCCCGAGCAGGTAAGCACCAAAGAACTGGAGCCCTACAAAGGCAAAACCTGGGAAACCTGCCAAACCTTTTCAGGCTCATGGGGCTACTACCGTGATGAAAACAGCTGGAAAACACACCGTCAATTGCTCGACCTGCTGATCACCTCGGTAAGCAACGGCGGAAACCTGATACTGAACGTTGGCCCAACTGCCCGTGGTGAGTTTGATTACCGGGCGACAAACGCGCTTGATAGTATGGCCTACTGGATGCACGCCAATGACAAGGCCATCTATAATTGCACTTACGCGCCAGCGGAATTTAAGGCTCCTGACCATACCAAGCTGACCTACAATCCGCAAACCAAGCGCTTGTATGTGCATATTTATGATTACCCGGCAGATGGCAAGCTGATCTTGCCTGCCTACAATGGCAAGGTTAAATATGCCCAGTTTTTGAATGATTATTCGGAACTGAGATATACAACGGCCGCAAATGGCACCGACCTGGAATTAACGTTGCCAAAAAACAAACCACCTTATAACATCCCTGTTGTTGAATTAACGCTTCAATAATGAATAGATATTGTTTAACCGTCGATCTAAAGGATGACCTTCAACTAATCACGGAGTACGAAACCTACCACCGCGAAGTTTGGCCGGAGATCAAAAAGAGCATCGGCGATTCGGGTATTACCGATATGGAGATATACCGTTTCGGTAATCACCTGTTTATGATCATGGAAACGGACGACACCTTTAGTTTTGAGCGCAAAGCTGCCATGGATGCCGCCAACCCAAGGGTGCAGGAATGGGAAGAGCTGATGTGGAAATTTCAGCAGCCATTAAAAAATGCCAAGCCGGGTGAAAAATGGGTGTTAATGGACCAGATCTTCGATCTGAGTGATTAGAGATTAGTTAATCAGAGATTAGGTGAAACAGGAAAGAATAAAACAATGACACAAGAACACAGCTTCTTACGCATACACCCCCACGATAACGTCCTAGTTGCCTTGCGCGATTTGGAACAGGGAACCGATATAGAATTTGAGGGCCAAATATTCAACCTGACAGATCGCATAGCCGCAAAGCATAAATTCGCTATTAATGCCCTGCACTCGGATGATCAGATATTTATGTATGGCGTGTTAGTGGGTATCGCCACAAAGGAGATCCCGCAGGGTGGATTAATTTCGACAGAAAACATACACCATGCTTCCAGTGAATTTCACCTCGGCAAACGAAAATTGAATTGGCACCAACCCGATACTTCACATTTTAAGAACAGGACATTTAATGGTTACCACCGGGCCGATGGTTCCGTGGGTACGGCCAATTATTGGATCGTGATCCCACTGGTGTTTTGCGAGAACCGCAATATCCAGGTGATGAAGGAAGCCTTGGTGGATAAACTTGGCTACAAAAAAGCCAAAAGCTATGAAAGCGAGGTAGAGCAATTGATGGGACTATACCAGGCCGGCAGATCAACCCAGGAAATATTGAGCGCCGATATGCAGGTATCGGCAGAAAAAGCAGGTACAAAACGATTCTTCAAAAATATCGACGGTATCAAATTCCTCACCCACGATATGGGCTGCGGCGGTACCCAACAGGATTCGCGTGCTTTATGCGGATTGTTAGCTGGCTATATCACGCATCCCAATGTGGCTGGAGCAACGGTATTAAGTTTGGGCTGTCAGCACGCGCAGGGTAGTATTTTGCAGGAAGAGATCGCTAAACGCGACCCATCATTCAGCAAGCCCATGGTCATACTGGAACAGCAAAAATTAGGCACCGAGCGCAAGCTATTACAGGAAGCCCTAAAACAAACCTTTACCGGCCTGATGGAAGCTAACCAGAACGAACGCAAGCCCGCGCCAATCACCAAAATCTGTATCGGCCTGGAATGTGGCGGCTCTGATGGATTTTCGGGTATATCAGCCAATCCGGCTTTGGGTTATGTATCAGATGTTTTGGTTTCTTTAGGCGGATCGGTGATCCTGTCCGAATTCCCGGAATTGTGCGGGGTGGAACAGGAACTAAGCGACCGATGCGTGGACGAAGACACCGCCAAACGCTTTATGGATTTGATGGTAACCTACAACGCTAAAGCCGTGCAGGATGGTTCAGGATTTTATGCGAATCCATCTTTCGGCAATATCAAAGACGGCCTCATTACCGATGCCATTAAATCCGCAGGCGCGGCAAAAAAGGGTGGCACGTCACCCGTAACCGCCGTACTGGATTATCCAGAAAAAGCAACCAAGCCGGGTTTGAATCTGCTGTGTACCCCAGGCAGCGATGTGGAAAGTACGACGGCAGAAGTAGGTTCTGGCGCAAATATTGTGCTGTTTACCACCGGTTTGGGCACACCGACCGGTAACCCTGTTGCCCCGGTAATTAAATTATCAACCAATACGGTTACTTACAATAAAATGCCCGATATTATTGACATCAATTGCGGCACTATTATCGAGGGCACCGAAACCATCAAACAGGCAGGCGAACGCATACTGGAATACGTGATACAGGTAGCCAACGGCGAAATTCAGCCCAAGGCAGTGCAATTGGAGCAGGACGATTTTATACCATGGAAAAGAGGGGTTTCGTTATAGGCCCCACCCAACCCTCCCCGGTAGGTAGGGCTTTATAAAATGACTAAAAACAAAAAGTCTCCCCTACCGGGGGAGATTTAGAGGGGGCTTATGTTTTCACTAAAAAACAAATCAGCAATTATCACCGGCGGCGGCAGCGGTATCGGCAAAGCTATCGCCGTGCTTTTCGCGCAGCGGGGCGCTATAGTACATATCATCGAAATGGATACTGAGGCGGCATCCGCTACTGTCAACGAGATACAGCAAAGCGGAGGAAAAGCTTCTTATCACAAATGCGATGTAAGCAAACAGGCGCAGGTTGTTGAGATTTTTAACAGCATTGGCCAGGTAGATATTTTGGTGAACAATGCCGGGATAGCCCATATCGGCAGTGCCGATACGACTGCCGAAGCAGATTTCGACCGGGTAATGAATGTGAACGTAAAGGGTGCCTACAATTGCCTGTTTGCCGCGATACCTTTGATGAAGACCAAAGGCGGCGGTGTAATATTGAATACTGCATCCATTGCCGCAAGTGTGGGTTTGGTGGATCGGTTTGCGTATTCTACCAGCAAGGGCGCTATTTTCGCGATGACGCTTTCTGTGGCGCGGGATTATCTGCATGACAATATCCGCTGCAACAGTATTTCTCCGGCACGTATCCATACGCCGTTTGTGGATGGCTTTATCGCCAAAAATTACCCAGATAACCAGGAAGAGATATTTGATAAATTATCAAAAAGTCAACCGATCGGTCGCATGGGTAAACCCGAAGAAGTGGCGGCACTGGCGCTCTATTTATGTTCGGAAGAGGCCGGTTTTATCACCGGATGCGATTATCCTATTGATGGCGGATTTATAAAAATTAATACGTAGAGACGCAATGCATTGCGTCTCTACATAACCAATACAACATCTACAACCAATACACTACCCCATGAAACTGATCCGATTCGGCGAAGCCGGTAAAGAAAAAACCGGAATTATTATCGATGACAAACGCTACGATACATCCGCCTTTGGCGAAGATTATAATGAACATTTTTTTGAAACTGACGGCATAAACCGCTTGAAAGATTTTATTGAAAGCACCAATGAATTACCCGAAGTAAGCGATCATACCCGCCTGGGCAGCCCATTTGCTCGCCCTTCAAAAATTGTATGCATCGGCCTTAATTATGTCGATCATGCCAGGGAAACAAACGCTACGCCACCACCCGAGCCGGTGATCTTTATGAAATCAACAACCGCGTTGGTTGGCCCCAATGATGATATCATGATCCCTAAAAACTCGTTTAAAACAGATTGGGAAGTGGAGCTGGCCGTAGTGATTGGCAAAAAAGCAAGCTATGTGGATGAAGCCGACGCGATGGATTACGTGGCTGGGTATGTATTGCACAATGATGTATCCGAGCGCGAGTTCCAGATCGAGCGAAGTGGTACATGGGATAAGGGAAAAGGCTGCGATACATTCGCGCCGATGGGCCCGTTTCTGGCCACTGCCGATGAGATCAGCGACCCGCATAACTTGCGCTTGTGGCTCAAACTGAATGGTAAGACCATGCAGGATGGCACCACCGCGAACTTTATATTCAACATCCCATTTGTGATCGCTTATACCAGCAAGTTCATGACCTTGCTGCCGGGCGATGTCATATCCACAGGCACTCCCGCCGGTGTAGGTTTAGGGATGAAACCGAACTTATACCTTAAACCGGGCGATGTTATAGAATTAGGGGTCGATGGATTGGGCAGCGCCAAACAAAACCTAATCGCGTATGCTAAAAATTGACGCGCACCAGCATTGCTGGCAGTTCGACCCGGTAAGGGATAGCTGGATCACCGCGGATATGTCGGTCATCCGGCGCGATTTTATGCCTGCCGACCTGCTCCCCATCTTACAGCG
The DNA here is from genome assembly GCA_013286565.1 of Bacteroidota bacterium. Classification (GTDB taxonomy): domain Bacteria; phylum Bacteroidota; class Bacteroidia; order Sphingobacteriales; family Sphingobacteriaceae; genus Mucilaginibacter. Next base: position 1,271 of record JABDFM010000060.1, on the reverse strand, counting down.
CAACGATATAGACGGCACCATATTGGTGCAGACCTGCCAGACCCAGGATGACAATCTTTTTATGCTGAAGTTAGCTGAAGAAAATGCTTTTATAAAGGGTGTAGTAGGCTGGGTTGACCTGCGGGCTGAGAATATACAGGACCGGCTACAGCATTATAAAGAGTATTATCCTAAATTAAAAGGGTTTCGCCATGTGCTGCAGGCTGAACCCAACGAGCAGTTTATGCTGACCAAAAAGTTTAAACGCGGCATCAGTTTTTTAAATGAGCACGGGTTTACGTACGATATCCTCATTTACCCTCTGCATTTAAAATATGCCGAAACATTGGTAGCTGAGTTTCCTGATCAGAAATTTGTGGTGGATCACCTGGCAAAACCCCGTATCAAAAACAAAGAAATTGCTGAATGGAAAAGGGATATAGAAGCATTGAGCAAATATCAGAATGTGCATTGTAAAGTATCGGGCATGTTAACGGAAGCTGACTGGTATTCCTGGCGCACGGATGATTTTACGCCTTACCTCGATACAGTTTTTAACGCGTTCAGCATCAGTCGTGTAATGTATGGTTCTGATTGGCCGGTGTGCATGCTGGCAGGGGGATACAACCGGGCTTTAGAGATATTACAGCTATACACATCAAAATTATCACAGCACGAGCAGGAACTATTTTTTGGTGGCAATGCGGTTGATTTTTATAATTTGGAAGTTAATTAAAGAGTTCCCCTCTTGAGAGGGGCAGGGGTGTGTTTCTAAAACAGAAAGGATAAATAATATGGATCTCCAACTAAAAAATAAAATCATTATCGTAAGCGGCGGCGCTAAAGGTATTGGCGAAGGTATTGTGAAAGTGCTGGCTGGCGAAGGCGCTATCCCGGTGATCATCGGGCGCGACGAAGCTGATAATTTGAAAGTGGTTAATGAGCTCAACGGCCAGGCCCATCATTTTGTAGCCGAGCTAACCGATCCGGCACAATGCGAAAGCGCGGTAAAGTCAGTGATAGAAAAATTCGGACGCATTGATGGCCTCGTAAATAATGCCGGTGTGAATGATGGTGTGGGTTTGGAAAATGGCAGCTACGAGCAGTTCATCGCCTCGCTGCACAAAAACCTGGTCCATTATTATTTGCTGGCACATCATGCCTTGCCTGAATTGAAAAAAACCAAAGGCGCCATCGTCAACATCGGCTCAAAAACTGCCGAAACAGGGCAAGGAAATACTTCAGCCTACGCTGCATCCAACGGCGGGCGTAATGCTTTGACACGTGAATGG
>JABDFM010000059.1 GCA_013286565.1 Bacteroidota bacterium | reverse complement strand
TGATCACCTGCATTTCTTCCATCGCCTTTTCGCCTCCGGCACATTTTAAACGCGGGTCGGTTTTAGGGTCGGCAATGCCAAAAATGGGTGCCAGTACCTGCTCCTGCAGAATAGCCGCATCCAGGTTGGCAGCCGCCCCTTTATTAATGTAAGTATGTGGTTTGGCAATCAATTGATACCATTTCCCGCTGAAATAAAGCCCCAGCACGTGTATGGCTCTTGGCTGCACAGGCTGCTTGGACGGATGAATATCGAAATGCTTGCCCAACTCCATAAACAACTCATTTTTATCGACCGGGTTGGAAGGGATCACTACCCTATCATATTCCTCTATGCGCAGCTGGTCGGTTGCCATGTAGAGCGAAGTGATCATATCAAAGGCAGGCAACCCCTTAGCCCGCTGCTCCTCAACCAGCAGGGCTGATGATTCAATACGATGGTGCCCATCCGCCAGGTAAACCGTTGGGATATTCGCAAAGGCTTCTATCAGTTGTTGTTGCACCTCCGGGTCTTCTATCTTCCACAGCCGGTGCAAGCCATGTTCGTTGCCCAAAGCAGTTTTTTTATTTTTCGTTCTGGTCTCCGCGATAATGCGGTTAATGGTAATATCCGGCGCATAAGCCAGTAAAATGGGGCTGCCTTCAAGGCGGGTATTTTGGCGGTAATTTTTTATACGGCGTATGCTGTCGGCAAAAGTGAGCTCATGTATCCTGATGCCACCTTTTTTATAATCATCCAATGAGGTAAGCGCCCATATACCCGTTTGGCGGTAAGTTTTATAGATCACCTCATATACATAAATGCCCGGTGTCTGTTCGTGCCATAACTGGTCTTTTTCCAGCAGGGTTTTTAGTGTGTCCTTAATATCCTGGTAAGCGCTGGCCTGCCCTTCCGGTGTCTCGGGCCTTTGCCGGGCTCCTATCTCCAATAATATCTTTAATGGCGCTAAAGAACCTTCTGCGGTATAATCGCCCGATACAGATTCCACCTGCGGGGAAGTAAACACTAACTGGTCAGCATAAAAAGGGTTCGGACGTATCGCTTTGAAGGGTTGAATGTGCGCCATAGCGCAAATTTAGAACCTTTTCTGATGATTTAAGGCTAATAGCAAATTAGAATTAATTTACTGATATGATTACACAAAGGCCGGTGTCAACCAGTACCGTTTTTGGTGAATAAGGCCTATTGGGTGAACAATCAAAAACAACTCACTAATACACAGCTACTGACAAAGTAGTGTCAGTACTTTATTCAAACCTTTGGCGTAAATTTGAATATACCTGGTTCTGCTATCGCAACCGGTTCTGTTTGCGGTATTACCATACAAAAATTTCATGCTGTGCACCATATTTATGATACCGGCATTCCATCATATATAATTCAGGTTATTTGTGAAAATGACCAAAACGTTCTTTGATTTATTGTTAGTCCGGATTTAAAAATCCGGGACTTAAAACGTAATCGGATTTGCAATCCGAATCCATGTATTTTTATTTAGAAAGCACTTTACCTTTACCCCTTTCTAATTCCATACATTTTAAGTGACACGAATCACTTATTTATATGACCGGGGGCTCACATTGGCGACCGATAATTTTCCAACTTTACATATAAACTTTCTGACTTAAATAGAATGGAAAACTTCGCATATTATTTCGAAAAAGCTGCACAAGACTTCGGCATAGCTTTATTCTTTGCAGCGTTTCTTATTATCCTGGTCACTTTGACGGTAAGAGCATTCCAAAAAGACCAGGAGCTTTATGGGTTCTTAAGCGACACTATAAATAAGAAGGCTACAGAAGTTGAAAGGCTCAACCATAACCTCAATGGCAACGCTAAAGCTCGAACAACATTTCACGATATCATCGGGCATTACAAAGGGTTATGGCATAAGGGGCATACCCACGCTGAAGCCTAGGAGAAACTTGTAAGTATCAAAAGTATGTATAGAAGGCTTTCCTGCCATGCGCCTCCAAAGGAGTCCTTTGGACCGGCCTGTCGCTATGACAGGCCATTGCTTTTTTTATTTTACGATATCTTTGTATTTAAGGTCAGCCGAACAACTTCGGGCGCTGCCATCATTTACCACCAAATACCTTCATCCAACCTGTCAACTAATCTCTGATTAACTAACCTCTAATCTCTACCGTCCATTTCCCAAATTTTACCCTACCTTGTACTAACCAATTTACCATGAAAAGAAAAACGTTCATCCGGTTAAGCACTACCCTAATGGCTACACCTTTATTATCTTCACTAAGCGGCTGGGTACAAGCCCCGAGGTTAAAAAACTGGGCTGGCAATCTTACCTACAGTACCGATAAGGTGCAATACCCCAAATCGGTTGAGGAAGTGCAGCAACTGATAAAAAAACACAGCAAGCTGAAAGCTTTGGGTACAAGGCATTGTTTCAACACCATTGCCGATAGCAGGGATGACCTGGTTTCGACCAAAGAAATGAACAAGGTAGTGTCGCTGGATAAAAAGGCGCCTACAGTTACGGTAGAGGGCGGCATTAAATATGGCGAGTTGGCTCCCTGGCTACATCAGCAGGGCTTTGCATTGCATAACCTGGCTTCGCTGCCTCATATATCGGTTGCGGGTTCCATCACCACAGCAACACATGGTTCGGGCATCAAAAATGGCAACCTGGCTTCGGCTGTTACTGCTTTGGAATTGGTGATAGCGGATGGCAGCATTATCCATCTCTCAAAAGCCAGCGACCCGGAGAAATTGAATGCCGCAGTGGTTGGTTTGGGCGCGTTGGGAATTATTACCAAAGTTACGCTGCAGGTTGAACCAACTTATATGGTGAGCCAGCGTGTTTTTTTAAAGCTTCCTATGACGCAGGTGAAGCAGCATTTTGAACAGATCATGTCGGCAGGTTACAGCGTAAGCCTGTTTACCGACTGGCAGAGCGACCACATCAGCGAAGTTTGGATAAAAAGCCGCATCGGAAGGGACAAAGAGCAAAACCAGCCGGAGTTTTACGGTGCCAAGGCCGCCACAAAAAACCTGCACCCTATCTTTGATCACCCCGCCGAAAGCTGTACCGAGCAAATGGGTGCCCCCGGCCCCTGGTATGAGCGCCTGCCGCATTTTAAAATGGGTTTTACGCCCAGCAGCGGCAAGGAACTTCAGTCGGAATACTTTGTTCCGCTGCACCATGCGGTGGAAGCCATAACGGCTGTTTCGCGTTTAGGCAAGCAGATCGGGCCGCACCTGTTCATTACCGAGATCCGCACCATCGCTGCGGATGATCTTTGGATGAGTCCCTGCCACAATCAAACTTCGGTCACCATCCATTTCACCTGGAAACCCGAAACGGAAGCTGTGCTAAAACTGTTGCCGTTGATCGAAAATGCGCTTTCGCCCTTTAATGCCCGACCGCATTGGGGTAAGGTATTTACCATGGCGCCCAAAGTACTGGCATCGAGGTACGAAAAATTAGCTGATTTCAAAAAGCTGGCCGCTGAATACGACCCTCATGGAAAATTCAGGAATGATTTCCTGGATCACAATATTTACGGATAGCGCAATGATTGATGTTGCGGGGAAGATAAAGATGGTTCAAAAAGGGAATTAATACATCGATCCCGCATGATTTGACCTTCACGCACTTTTAATTAACTTTATAACCTATAAACAACTGATACATGAAAAAAACCTTACTCATCATAACTGCTATATTGATAGCGCATATCTGCTTCGCCCAGGCTGATACTACTAAAAAAGCGAGAGAAGTTTACAACCAGGAATTTAAATGGCGAATGACCATCCCGGATGGTTTTGAAAACATAGCAGATAATCAGTATGACCAGTTACAAAAAGTGGGCAGTGATGCTCTCCAAAAGTCAACAGATCAGAAAATTGACTTGACCACAAAACGGATCGTTTCTTTCAAAAGTACTTTATCCAATCTGTTTGATTCAAACTATCAACCTTATGATACTTCAACAAATGGCGATTTTATGGCTAATTGGAAAGCTACCTGTGATATAATGTACAACACCTTAAAACAGCAATTTCCACAGGGCACAAAATTAGATAGTACCATTTCAACAGAAACTATCAGCAACCTTAAATTCCAAAGCCTTAAAATGCAAGCTATATTACCCAATAATGTACAAATTACCGTCCAGATGTTTGTCAGGTTATTTGACAAGAATCAATTCACGGTAAGTATGCTTTATGTGGATAAGCAAAAAGGAGATCTGATGTTAAATGCCTGGAGAAACTCGAAGTTTGAATAAGGTTAAACTGACCACATGTACGATATCTGTTGCATAGGGCATATCACCTCCGATAAAATAGTTACTTCCAAAACGGTGATGCACATGGCAGGCGGCACGGCTTTTTATTTTTCGCACGCGTTGAGTAACCTGGATGTAAGCTACCTTTTAGTTACCGCGCTTGCGGAGAGCGAATTGCCTTATGTAACCGCACTTCGGGATAAAGGCATCGAAGTGAGAGTGCAAGCCAGCACCCATACAGTTTATTTCGAAAATATTTATGCTGATGACCAGGATCACCGCACCCAAAACGTATTGCAGCAAGCCGACCCGTTTACACTGGAGGCTTTATCAGCTGTAAATGCAAAAATATTTCATTTGGGACCCTTGCTGGCAAATGATATTTCTACAGAGCTGATCAAAACTTTAGCTGCTAAAGGCCGGGTGTCTTTAGACGCGCAAGGCTATCTGCGCAAAGTGGAAAACAAGAAAGTACATGCCGTTGATTGGCCCGATAAAAAAGAAGCCCTGCAATATGTAGCTATTTTAAAAGCCGATGTTGCCGAGATGGAAGTATTAACCGGCTACCGGGAAGTTAGCAAGGGCGTAAAGCTTTTAACCGAATGGGGTGTAAAGGAAGTGGTGATTACCGATGGCAGTAAAGGCTCAACCATTTACAATGAGGGCATTTTTTATAATATTCCGGCCTATCAACCCAAAAACGTGGTTGATGCCACCGGCTGCGGCGATACTTATATGGCCGGTTATCTATACTGCCGTGTAAAAGGCGCGGGTTTGCAGGAAGCGGGGCAATTTGCCGCGGCTATGGCCGGATTAAAAACCGCATCGCCCGGCCCGTTTACAGGCACGAAAGATGATGTGCTTTATTTCTTAAATAAGAACCCTTTTTGATAAATCTCCGTTTAAATAATATACCTGCTTAAATGCTTTTGCAGTTATATAATAATAATTAATTGCTTACTTTTAAAGCAAACTGGATCACCCGTTTATGAAGAAAATACTCACCCTTGTTTTGATCATCCTTAGTTCTCACGCTTTTGCGCAGGATTCGCTAAAAAAATACAATGCTTCACGTATCGGGATCACCTCTTCAGGCATGGAAGTGCTGGGTGGCTGGGGTATTGCGAACTTAGGTACTGGAGCCATTTGGGGCTGGAACACGGGGGCCACAGCAACAGTGAACGTGGGAGGAAATGTTGTGTATTCCACGTCCTATTTGACAAGTCAGCAAACCAAATACTTTTTTCAGATGAACACCATTTGGGGGGCAGTGAATTTTGGAACAGCCCTGATTAGCTTTGAGAGCTTCCAAAAAGACAAGAAAAAGCATTTGACAGCAGCCGAAACATTAAAAGAACAGGAAAGGATCGAAAAAATATTTCGTATCAATGAAGGGCTCGACGTAGCTTATCTTGGCGTAGGTATATACCTCAAACTCGTTGGCGATCACCGCAACTCACCCATCATGAAGGGTTATGGTGAATCCATTATAATGCAGGGTGCATTTTTATTGGTATTTGATGGGATTATGTACCATAACGAAAAAGGTAACGGTGGTAAGCTAAGGCACTTCCTCGAAAAACACCCCATGACATTTAATGGCAAACAGGTTGGGATGATCTTCAATATGTAAGCTTTCACATTCAAAAACCCCACTACATTGAAAAGGGCGATCGTTGTAGGTGCTACTTCGGGTATCGGCAGGCAACTGGCTTTGTTATTGGCCGATGCAGGCTATATGGTTGGGGCGACAGGCCGGAGGCTACAATTGTTGGAAGAACTAAAAGTAGAAAAACCAGGCAACATCATCACCTCCTGTTTCGATATCACCCACATTAATGAGGTAAATGATCGGCTTGACCAACTAACAGAAAAGCTTGGCGGTCTCGATTTACTGATATTAAGCTCGGGCACCGGCGATATTAATAAAGCGCTCCATTTCAGGATTGAAAAACATACCATCGATGTAAACGTTTCGGGTTTTACCGCAGTGTCAGATTGGGCTTTCAATTATTTCCGGCATCAACAATCCGGGCAATTGGCAGCCATTACCTCTATTGCCGGTATTCGCGGCAGCAAAATGGCGCCTGCTTATAATGCTTCAAAAGCCTACCAGGTAAACTATCTCGAAGGCTTACGGCAAAAGGCAAAAAATCTTAAAATGCCAATTCATATTACCGACGTGCGACCCGGATTTGTGAAAACGGATATGGCAAAAGGCGAGGGCGTTTTTTGGGTGGCACCGGTAGAGAAGGCAGCGCGGCAAATATTTAGAGCCATCATGAATAAAAGGGATGTTGTTTACATCACCAAACGATGGCGCTTGATAGCCGCACTATTCAGGCTTATTCCGGGAAGTATATATAAGCGGATGTAAAAAAAGCCGAAATTAAGCTCTCTTCCCGGAGAAGATAAGGATTTATAGACTTGTTAATTTTTTAATCAAAATTTAACAGACTGGTAAAAACCAATAAGAACGCCCATTGTTCCAATTATAATTAACCTATTTTATTAACCCATAATTTCAAAGCCATGAGTACTCAAGTTGAAACCTCGAAAGCGCTGGAAGTTGCGCACAGGCTCGTAGACCTTTGTCGTGAAGGCAAAAATGTTGAAGCTATTAATGAGTTGTATGATGATAACATCGTCTGTCTTGAACCCGAAGGTTCACCAGCGGCAAGAAAAACAGTTGGTAAAGATGCCGCTTTGGGAAGCACCAACTATTGGTACAGTACGGTAGAAGAGATACACAGCGCTTATATTTCGGACCCTCTTGTAGCCGGTAACTTTTTCGCATGTACAATGGATATAGATGCAACTTATAAAGGACAAGGCAGGATGGAAATGAGCGAGCTGGGCGTTTACGAAGTCAAAAACGGAAAAATTGTAAGCTCACAATTTTTTTATAATACGGGCAAATAGCTTCCGTATTAAACATTGAAAAAGGGTCTTAAGGCCCTTTTTTAATGTTCTGAGTATCTCACCACAAGTAACAATGCCGGTACTTAGATAAATAACATTTATTTACGGTCTTCAGAGAAATAGTAATCCTATTATATTTGGGTTATGTATTCGTCAGGGCAAATAAATCTAAAGCTTCTTTTTCTTATTATCATTATTAGTTGCCATGTGGCTTTATGCAAAGGACAGGCAAGCACTGTTGGCCTAACAACGGTTACCGAATGGCAGTATGGAAAAAATGGGGCCATATCTATCACTTATGATGATGCTTCAAGAAACCAGTTCCTGAAGGCACTACCCATTATGGAACGATTGAAACTGCCGGCCACTTTCTTTGTGATCACCGGGCCCATCAAAGGTTCAAGATACCAGGGAAAGTTTGTTGGCCGACCTGTTGCGGAGATCATCAAGGAGTCGGCCACTGTGCCTACCAATGATCAGAATTTCTTAGAGCGATGCTCGGCTGCGGGTTACCTGGGCTACATGGGTACCATCTCCTATCATACCAAAGCCGGGGGTGCGTATGATTCGGGCCACAAAGACAGGGCATTTAAACTAATGGATTCCTTATACGCCAAAGTACGTAATGGCGACTTTAAGCCCGGTTACGAGCCTTGCCCTGAATATAAGGAAGCTATCGGCTCAACCTGGGACGAGTTCAGGCATGACGCTGCCGAAGGGTATGAGATTGCCAGCCACTCCATCACCCACGCTACCATGCCCGGCTTAGATGAAGCCAATATTAAGTATGAGCTGGAAAAAAGCAAAGAAGAGATACTTAGAGAGATGGGGGCAAAATACACCTTCTCCTGCGAAGTGCCTTATGGTTATGAAAACGACCGGGTGATGCAGATCGCCTATAAAATATACCCCGCCCTGCGAAACCGGATGCCCGAGCCCTGGCTAAAAGAGATCGATCGCGCCAGCCACAAAACACCCGGAACTACGGATAAGGATTACATCCAATGGCAGCGCGGCGCAACTACCAAAACACCGCTGAGCTTAATGAATTCGTGGGTGGACACCGCAGCTGCAAAAAACAACACCTGGTTGGTACTGGTGATCCACGGTGTGGATGGATTGGGTTACGAGGCTATGCCCAGCCCGCTGCTTGACGAATATTTTCAATATATAAAAAGTAAAGAGGCCCAGGTTTGGGTAGCTACGTTCGGTGATGTAACGCGGTATATGCGCGAGCGGGAAAGCGCAAAAGTGAATAGTGTCCAGGGCAACGGCAAAATCACGGTCACCCTCACCCATTCGCTTGATAAAAAGATGTACGACCTGCCATTAACGCTTAAAACTTATATACCTGGTGATTGGAAACATGTAAAGCAAGTACAGGGAAAACACACGAATCAGCTATCTATAAATAAGGATACAAACGGCAATTACGTACTTTACCAGGCTGATGCAGATGGGGAAAGTATAATTTTAGCTAATAAATAAACGATATACCTGGTTTCACTCATAATAACACCCGCATACAGGCGATCTCAAAAGCCAATAGTCATTTCTTCGTCTCCGTGTTATTTTATTTATGATTAAATATTATCAGCAACACATAGTCAGCGGATATGTATTTTACTTTATATTAATAGATTGGCACGTAATCAAATTATTACACAGATAAAATTATATAACTGGGTAATTATCAAACAATTTTATCAATTTCAGCTTTACATTATGAAATTATAGCCGAAAGCCGGGCTATCAGGCTTGATAAAACAATAAACTATGTTATTTAAAAGGGTATATATATTATTAATATTATCTCTTTTTAGCTGTTTAAACCTAAGAGCACAGGATAGTACCCTAATGGGCAAAACCCTACAATGGGACCTGGTGCAATGCATTGAATACGCTAAGAAAAATAATATCCAGATCAATTCGCTCCGGCTGTCGCAGTTAACCAGTCAGCAGGAATTTTTGCTGGCGAAGGCGGCTCGCTTGCCCAGTCTTTCGGGTTCAGCTTCTCAGAATTTTGAACATTCAAGGGGTAGTACCAATAAGGTTGATAATAATGGCAATGTTATTGGCGGCGGGTCAGGGCTTACGGCATCCGGTGCCTACAGTTTAAACTCGTCCGTAGTTTTATATAATGGCAATTATCTAAACAATACCATCTTGCAAAAAAATCTGGCCGTGCAATCGGCCAACCTGAGCATTTTACAGCAGGAAAATGATATCACCCTTCAAATAACACAGGCTTACCTCGCTATACTGTTAGATAAAGAGAATATAGTTTTTGATACCGACCAGGTAAGCACCTCGCAGGCCCAGGTAAAACTGGAACAGCAAAGATACGATGTAGGAAGCGTAGCCCGTGCCGCATTGATCCAGTTACAGGCCCAGCAAGCTACGGACCAATATGCACTGGTTAACGCAAAAAATGCCGAAAGAGGTGATATACTCACTTTAAAGCAGCTTTTGGTTTTACCAAGCGACGTTAACTTTGATGTTATGAAGCCGGATACGATCGCCCCTATTGATAGCGTTAAGGCGTTTCATGATGTAGAACAGATCGCCTTAGCTAACCGGCCAGAGGTGAAAAACGGAGAACTAAGTGTTAAAATAGCCCAGTATGATGTGGACAAGGCACGGGCTGGGTATAAACCCACTTTAACCGCAGGCGCATCCCTTAATTCGGATTATGTAACCGGGCAAGGAAGCTTTCCGGGCCAACTCAACAACAATTTCACCCAGCAGGTAGGCCTTACTTTATCGGTACCCATCTTTACTAAGCGGGTAGTTAAAACACAGGTTGAAGAGGCCAAAATACAGGTCGACCAGCAGCAGCTTGACCTGAGAAACACGAAAATAACACTCTCGCAAACAGTGGAACGGGCTTATATTAATGTGGAGAATGCAAAAAGCCAATATGACGCTGCTCAGGAGGAATATAAATATAACAAGGAAAGTTACCGCATTGCAAGTGAGCAGCTAAAGATTGGTGTGGCCAATACCGTAGATTTTTTATTGCAAAAAACCTTATTTGTGCAGGCACAGCAAGCTCTCATACAGGCAAAATACAATGAACTGCTAACCCTGAAGATATATGATTTTTACCGGGGCATACCCATTAAATTATAATTGAGCTATCATGAAACCTAACTTAAAAAGAATATTAATCATAGCCGTAATAGTGATAGCTATAGTGCTCGTTTGGTTTATATTTTTCCATAAAAAAGCAGTGCCCGTTACCCTGCAAACCGAAAAACCAACCACAGGATACATCGCGCAAAGCGTAACCGCAACGGGCAAAATAGAACCGGTTGATACGGTTACCGTGGGTACACAGGTATCAGGAATATTAAAATATTTATACGCCGATTTTAACTCGAAGGTGAAAAAAGGCGAGTTACTGGCCGAGTTGGATAAATCATTACTACAGGCCACAGTCGATCAGTTTAAAGGTAATTTGCAGAACGCTCAAAGCCAATTGGTATTTGCGAAGAATAATTTCAACAGGCAAAGCCTGCTTTTTAAAGCAGACGCTATAAGTAAAGCTGATTATGATACGGCCCTTAATACGCTCGATGCAGCCAAAGCAAGTGTAGCAAGTGCCCAGGCACAGGTAAGATCTGCTGAAAAGAATTTATCTTATGCGGATATCTATTCGCCTATTGATGGGGTGGTATTAAACCGCAACATAAGCGTAGGGCAAACGGTAGCCGCCAGTTTCAGCACACCCACCCTGTTTGTTATCGCTAAGGATATTACAAAAATGCAGGTACAGGCCAATGTGGATGAAGCTGATATTGGTGATGTAAAGGCAGGCAACCGCTCATCATTTACAGTTGATGCGTTTATAAATGATCAGTTTGGAGGTACCGTGCAGGAAATACGTCTGCACCCCACAGTATCGGCTAACGTAGTTACTTATACCACCATTATTAACGCCCCGAATGATGATATGAAACTAAAGCCGGGTATGACAGCCAACATTGTTATTTACACCAAAGAAGTAAACAACGCTATGCTGATACCGGCCAAAGCGCTTGCATTTACCCCGGATTCGGCATTGATGAATGATTATCAAATAGTTGGCAAGGTGCCCCATACCGGTACGCATAAACACGGTGCGGGCGGCAGCTCTGGCGCCAACCAGATATCACATTCAGCCAAAAGCCGTACCGATACAACGGGTGTAACTAAACAAAAAGCCTACGTTTGGCTGTTGCAGGGTAAAAAACTGGTACAGACACGGATCGAGATCGGTTTAAATGACAACACCCATGTGCAAGTGTTATCAGGATTAACTTCTGATGACCTGGTTGCGACTGGAACAAGCGGAGGTGCAGCCGGCGCGGCAACAGCTTCGGCATCACCGGGTGGAAGTCCGTTCCTGCCTAAACGGCCACAAGGAGGAGGTGGCAAAACCCGATGAGCAAAAAAATATTAGAGATAAAAGATCTTAAGCGCGAGTTTATCATGGGCAGCGAAACCGTGCACGCGCTCCGGGGCATTTCATTTGATGTAAATGCGGGTGAGTTTGTGACCATTATGGGTAGCAGCGGCTCTGGCAAAACAACTTTACTGAACATTTTAGGCTGCCTGGATAAACCTTCTATCGGCAATTATTTCCTGGATGGTGTGGATATAAAAAGTTTATCGCGCGATGAGCTGGCTCAATTGCGTAATCATAAAATAGGCTTTGTTTTCCAATCATATAATCTCCTGCCCCGCACCACTGCGCTTGAAAATGTAGAGTTGCCCCTGTTATATAACAGGGACGTAAGTGCGGCTGAACGTCGCGAAAGGGCGATAAAAGCTTTAGAGGCGGTTAAACTGGCCGACAGGCACGATCACACTCCCAACCAGTTATCCGGCGGACAACAACAACGCGTGGCCATTGCCAGGGCGTTGGTAAATGAACCGGTAATGATCCTGGCAGATGAAGCTACAGGTAATTTGGATAGCCGAACCTCTTATGAAATTATGGCCCTGATGCAAGAGCTTAATTCGAAACAGGGTAAAACTATCGTTTTTGTAACCCATGAGCCGGATATCGCCTCGTTCAGCAGTCGTACCATACAGCTACGGGACGGTCATATCCAAAAAGACACGCAAAATGAAAACAAGCGTTCGGCAAAGGAAGTATTGGACAATTTGCCGGTTACGGACGATTATTAATTAGTGAGGGTATATATAAAAATAAATTTAAAACCCTCTCTGCTTCGCAAAGAGGGTGGTCGAGCGAAGCAAAGACCGAGTGAGTAAAATCGAAGCCGAATAGCGTTAATGCATGGCGGCATCAACTCACCCCGACATCGCTTCGCTTGTCGACCCTCTCTTCCGCAAGCGGGAAAGAGGGTAAAAAATATTGTAAAATAAACTAAATGAGTTTAATTAACCTGATACGTATAGCGCTTAAAGCACTGCAGCGGAATAAGCTAAGGGCATTTTTAACCATGCTCGGTATTATCATCGGCGTAGGCTCGGTGATCGCAATGGTGGCTATAGGGCAGGGCTCAAAACAAAGCATACACGATCAGTTATCCAATATGGGTACTAATATGATCACCGTTCAGCCTGCCAGTAACCTCAACGGCGGTGTGCGCATAGCCGGTTCAAGTTTCCAAACCCTTACTATAAAAGATATCACCGCTTTAACAGCAGGCGCGCAGGATATTACCGAAATATCTCCCGCCGTAAGTTCAAGGGGGCAAGCGATTAATGGTGCCCTTAACTGGCCCACTACCATGTCGGGAGTATCGCCCGAATATCTTGACATCCGTAAACTAACGCTTAAAGATGGCATCGCCTTTACCCAAAACGATGTTAAAGTATCGGCAAAAGTATGCCTGATAGGTCAAACAGTTATCGATAACCTGTTCCCTAACGGGGACAATCCCATAGGCAAAGTGATCCGCTTTGGTAATATACCTTTCCAGATCATTGGTATTCTCGCACCAAAAGGGTTTAATGCTTTCGGGCAGGACCAGGATGATATTTTAATAGCACCCTACACCACCGTGCAGAAAAGGATACTGGCTACCATCTATTATTCAAACATCTATGCTTCGGCAGCCAATGAGGCCGTTACTGATCAAGCAGTTAAGGAGATGACCAGCGTACTTAGGGATTCGCACCGTTTACGACCATCTGATGACAACGATTTTACGGTACGCACGCAACAAGAACTCATCGCTACCTTGAGCTCCACCAGCGGGCTGCTAACCGTTTTATTAACCGTAGTAGCCGGGATATCTTTAGTGATCGGTGGTATCGGTATCATGAACATTATGTATGTATCGGTAACTGAGCGTACCAAAGAAATTGGCCTGCGCATGTCAATCGGCGCACGAGGCAAAGATATCCTGATGCAATTTTTGATGGAAGCTGTGCTGATCAGCATAACCGGCGGTGTAATAGGTGTATTAATCGGCTTTCTGTCAACCCAGATCGTTACCTATACCTTAGGCTGGCCCACTATCATATCCGAATCTTCGGTAGTGCTATCCTTTGTGGTTTGCGCGGTTACGGGGATATTCTTCGGCTACTACCCCGCCCAAAAAGCCTCGCGACTTGATCCGATCGAGGCGTTACGGTACGAATAAGACTGAGATACAATACGTTAATCTGAAGTTTATCAGGAGGCTCCTATGGAGCCTGTAAAACTTATATTTACTCTATAAACAGGTGGCTCCTACAGAGCCTTTTTGTGATCCTTCAAATATTTTAGCTCCGTAGGAGCATCCTGTTTATAGAAACAACCATTCCGAGCTTTAGCTCCATAGGAGCTTCCTTTATAAAATCAAGTTGGGTTATTGAATGATGAATAAGACAATTAATTAGTCAATTTATTTATAAACTTTCCTAACTTAATCAGCTCAATTAACCGCATGGAAAACTACAGCGTCGTTATATTTATCCTGGCTATCGTGATCGGTCTGTCGGCCCTGGCAGATAAAGTAAGGATACCCTATCCTATTTTGCTGATCGCTGCCGGTATGACGGTTGGCTTTATCCCTGCTTTACCCGATGTAGAACTCAACCCCGAAATTGTATTCCTGATATTCCTGCCGCCGCTACTGTATGATGCCGCATTTAATATCCCTTACAACGTATTTAAAACTAATATCAATACTATCAGCACACTGTCCATCACGTTGGTTTTTATAACCGCGTCGGGCATTGCTGTTATTGCGCACTACCTGATACCGCAAATGACCTGGCCGTTATCCTTTGTATTGGGCGCCATACTTTCAGCAACTGATGCCGTAGCCGCCATGAGCATTACCAAGGGTTTGGGCCTATCAAAAAATACCAATACCATACTGGAAGGCGAAAGCCTGGTGAATGACGCGTCGGCGCTGGTAGCTTACCGCTTTGCCGTAGCCGCCGTTACCGGCACAGCCTTTATATGGTGGAAAGCATCACTTCAATTTGCATTGCTGATGGGCGGCGGTTTTTTGGTAGGGTTTATTTTGGGCCAGGTACTGGCTTTTATATTGCGGGGTGTACAAAAAAATTATTTAGTCACCATCAGCTTTATGATGCTGATGCCATTTGTAACCTACCTGGTAGCCGAAGACTTGCATGTTTCAGGCGTGATCGCTGTTGTGGTGATGGGTTTAAGCATCGCGCATTACAGCAATAAAGTTTTTCCTGATGCATTAAAACAACAATCAAAATCCATCTGGGAAATGATCATTTTCCTGCTCAACGGACTTATTTTTATCCTGATCGGCCTGCAATTCCCCTTTGTGATAAAAGGTATCGAAACACACCAGGTATGGCCCTATATTGGCTATGGGTTTATCATTACCATAGTGGCGTTGGTATTACGTATGGCAAGGGTGTTTTTACAAAGAATTAATTTACAGCGTGGCTTTGCAAAAGGCAAAGGAAAAATAGCCGAAGGCGCCCTGCTGGATATTAAAAACAGCCTCATCATCAGTTGGTCGGGTATGCGGGGGATTGTTTCACTGGCAATCGCCATTGGTTTACCTGTAACCTTAAGCGACGGCAGCCCTTTCCCGGAACGCAACGCCATTATATTCATTTCGGTAGTGGTGGTACTGTTCACCCTGATCGGTCAAGGGCTAACTCTGCCATGGATCGTAAAACGTTTGGGGAATACTAAGTAAGATTTGTCAACTTTTAAAAAGTTGACAAATCTTTAAATTCAAGACTATTTAAACGTATCGTCCGATAAACCGCTGTTCACCGTAACATCTTTCACTTTAAATTCAAGAGGCTGACCAGCCATGGTTGTTTTTTCCGAGAATGGAATTTTTATTCCTGTATTTACATCGCGGTAATCGCCAAATTCATAAACAGTGCTTCCACCGGGAAGATCCAGGAACTGCTTCATCTTTAACCCTGTTTGTGAATCATAATAATACCTCATTTTAACGCCATCGGGCTGCGTAACCAGGATCAAATAAGCCAGTTGGCCATTAACCACCTGCAACCTATCGGCTAAGTGAACAGTATAGTTGTTCTTA
Source organism: Bacteroidota bacterium (assembly GCA_013286565.1). Classification (GTDB taxonomy): domain Bacteria; phylum Bacteroidota; class Bacteroidia; order Sphingobacteriales; family Sphingobacteriaceae; genus Mucilaginibacter. The sequence goes on along the minus strand of JABDFM010000059.1, from coordinate 4,704 downwards.
CCAAAATCAAGTTCGGGGAAAAGCCTGGTACGTGCTTTAATGTATTTTCTGCCTAAACTATCAAGGGCGACACTATTATTCATTTGCTTAAAGCTTACGCTGTCTGCATTAACAATCATGCGGTTCACCACAAAATTGTTATAGGATGGCGCTAATGCCTCCAGGTAAACCTTCCCGGCTTTATATTTAGTTACTTTTTTTACAGGCACCCCTTGTATTTCTGCATCTGATGTTACGGTAAGGTCTTTAACATCCTTTAGCTTATTTTCACCGCCAATATCGTCAAGGTATTTTTTAATTACAGTACTTGCCGTTGTTCCCGCAGGGACAGGCTCGCTACTTAGTGAGTTATTATCTGGGTTCACATCCGGCAGCTTATGATCAGGATCAAGGGTAACATACATCACCTTTGCAGTTGATTTATATTGAAATGTCCAAGTGCCACCACGTTCCCAAATTTCGGCAGGTAATTTTACTGTGCCTGTTTTTCCGCCCTCTTCCTTTATTAAAGCGGTAACAGGTAAAGCCAATCCTTCCAAGTTTTCAATGGTGATCAACGACCCTTTTGATGGATCGTTATCAACATAATCTATCGCTTTAACCGATTGGTCAAGCTTCCAGGTGGTGGTGAACCATTCCTTCCAGAACCAGCTCAGGTCCTCACCTGCCGCGTTATCCATGCTGTGGAAAAAGTCCCATGGGGTTGGATGTTTAAATGCCCAGCGTTTGATGTAAGTTTGGAAAGCATAATCAAAGCGCTGCTCACCTAATATCTGCTCGCGCAATATAGTTAGCCCCATAGAAGGCTTTTCATAAGCGGCATAACCCAGGTAATCGGCCTGTATCACATCCGGTATGTTCATAATAGCATCAGCTTCAGAAGTAAACATACCACCGGCTTCTTTTTGCGCGTCCTGTGGTTCATAATACTCACCATTATTGAAAACTTTGGTATCTACCTTATTGATAAAGGTATTAAAGCCCTCATCCATCCAGGCGTATTTGCGCTCGTTTGAACCCACGATCATCGGGAACCAATTATGGCCAAATTCATGATTGGTAACTTCCCACAAAGCACCCGTTTTATTATTTAGTCCACAGAAAACAATACCCGGGTATTCCATTCCGCCAACATTACCGGCAACGTTAGTAGCAATGGGGTAAGTATATTCAAACCATTTATTTGAGTATAGCTCTATACATGCTTTTACATACTCGGTTGAGCGGCCCCAGCTATCCATCGCCTTTACTTCAGCCGGGTAAACAGATTGTGCCAGCGCTTTTTTACCGCTTGGCAGGTTTATCCGCGCAGCATCCCACATAAACGCCTTTGAAGCGCCCCATGATACATCACGTGCGTTTTTACAGAAAAAGTGCCAGGTAAGGTTTGCTTTTTGTGGATGCAAGGCTTGATTTGATACATCCGCTGAGTCCTTTATCATCACCGTTTTATCGCTGTTTTTAGCAGCAGCCAGGCGGCTTATAATGGTTGGCGTTAAAACTTCAGCAGGATTTAAAAGTTCACCCGAACCCACAACTACAAGGCTCGAAGGCGCGGTAATGGTATAATCAAAATCACCATACTCCAGATAAAACTCACCTGCGCCCATGTATGGGATCACGTTCCAACCGGTAACATCATCATATACTTCCATGCGAGGGTACCATTGGGCAATTTCGTAGATCCAGCCATTTTTGGCTTTCATACGGCCCATACGGTCAATGCCATATTCAGGCACATCAAAGGCGTAATCGATCTTTATCTGTAGTTTACCCCCACCCGATGCTAATGCATCTTTCAGTTTTATTTGCAAGCGGGTATCAGCAACTACATACTCTGCCTTTTCGGCTTTGCCATCTCTAATGATATAAACACCCTTTATTTCATCACCATTGGTGAATACTTTAATGCCATTGCGACCGCCATCAACGGTGCTTGCTGCCGCGCCGCGCGAATCTTCCCTAAAAATATTCTGATCAACCTGCAGCCACAGAAAAGGCAATTGATCCGGGCTATTATTTGTATAGGTGATTATGGTGCTGCCGCTCACCCGGTGCGCTGCTGTGTCCAGGGTTACGTTCAATTTATAATCGGCACGGTTTTGCCAGTATTTTGTACCCGGTGCTCCGCCAGGCGAGCGATAGTCGTTGCCTCCACGCTGGGAGTAAAACAAGGGGTCAAAAACTTTATGCTGATCGTACTTAGAAGCAGCGGTGTCTGCATTCTGTGCTTTTACATAGCCAATAGAGCCAAACAGCAGTATTGCCAGGGTGATTTTGTGAAATTTCATGTAATTATTGAGGATAAAAACGCAAGATATTAAAAATATAGCGGCTTTTACAAATGCTGCCATACAACACAAAAACCATAACCTATTTTTTATATTTTTGCAGATGATTTGGAAGGCATTGTAAATGTCATACCCCCTGTCGCAATCCCTGATCAATGGATATATCAGTTGTAGTACCTCTGTATAATGAAGTAGAATCATTGCCTGAATTAACTTCATGGATAGACCGTGTTATGGTCGAAAATAATTTCAGTTATGAAATTGTCCTGGTCGACGATGGCAGCACCGATGGCTCCTGGGAGATGATCGTTAAATTACAGGAAAACAACCCTTTTATCAGGGGGATCAAATTCAGGCGAAACTATGGCAAGTCTGCCGCGCTTAATGTGGGGTTCGCTGCTGTTAAGGGCCAGGTGGTGATCACGATGGATGCCGATCTGCAGGATAGCCCGGACGAGATACCGCAGCTTTACCGCCGTATTGTTGAGGATAAATACGACCTGATATCCGGTTGGAAAGCCAAACGCTACGACCCTTTAAGCAAAACTATACCGACCAAGTTCTTCAATGCCGCCACCCGCAAAATGTCGGGCATACCCAATCTGCACGATTTTAATTGCGGCCTAAAAGCATATCGCCATGCCGTGGTAAAAAACATAGAAGTTTATGGCGAAATGCACCGCTATATCCCGGTGATTGCCAAGTGGGCAGGTTTTACTAAAATTGGTGAACAGATAGTAGAACACCGCGCACGTAAATATGGCAAAACCAAATTTGGGATGAGCCGCTTTGTAAATGGCTTTTTAGACCTGCTATCTATATTTTTTGTCGGCAAATTCGGCAAACGGCCTATGCACTTTTTTGGGGCTATGGGTACATTAAGCTTCTTTGCTGGTTTGATCTGTGTGTTTTGGATGATAGCTGACAAATTATATGATATTGCACACGGCCTCAAATTCAGGGATATTACCGCACAACCATTGTTTTATATCGCGTTAGTTGCCATCATATTAGGTTCGCAATTATTCCTGACCGGTTTTGTCGCCGAATTGGTCGCCCGCAGTTCGCACGACCGTAACAATTACCAGGTTGAGGAAACTATTTAATTTGAAAATTTTATAATTTGAAGATTTGAAAATGATTAAAAGAATCTAAAGACGTAATTTGATAATACCCGCTCAAACAATTTTCAAATCTTCAAATTATCAAATTAATCAATTCGAAAAAATGTTTTTCTCCATCATCATCCCACTATATAACCGTCCGCAAGAAATAAAAGAACTGCTCGATACGCTTACCCTGCAAACCTATAAGCAGTTTGAGGTATTGGTGATCGAAGATGGCTCGGTAAATGATGCGGCGGATGTGGTAAAAAGCTTTGAAGGCAAGCTGGATATAAAGTATTTTGTTAAAGCGAATGAAGGACAGGGCTTTACCCGCAATTTCGGGTTTGAAAGGGCCAAAGGTGATTACTTTGTCATTTTTGATTCCGACTGCCTGATTCCGCCGGATTATTTACAGATTGTTGATGATTATCTGAAAACCAACTGGCTTGATGCTTATGGTGGCCCTGATGATTCGCACCCTTCATTTACCCCAACACAAAAAGCCATCAGCTACAGCATGACCTCCCCTTTCACTACGGGAGGCATTAGGGGTAATAAAAAAGGGATAGGACAATTTCATCCGCGAAGCTTTAACATGGGCGTTTCAAGAAAAGTATGGGAAACAGTGGGCGGCTTTATTATTACCCGCGCAGCCGAAGATCTTGAATATAGCATCCGCATCCATTCGCATGGGTTTAAGATAGGACTGATACCCGAAGCAAAGGTTTACCACAAACGCCGCACAAACTTTTTGCAGTTTTATAAACAGATCCATTTTTTTGGCAGGGCGAGGATCAACCTATATAAATTCTTCCCGAAGGAATTAAAACTGGTGCATTTTTTCCCTTCGTCATTTACACTATCCCTCCTTTTTGCCCTGATAGCTAATATTCTTAAATGGCCAATCGCCGTGTTTTGCAATTATATATTGGCGATATTTATTTTGTTGATATTTTTTCATGCCTGGTGGAAAAACAAATCAGTAAAAGTTGCATTTTTGAGCATTATTGCTGCCTTTACTCAACTGATTGCCTACGGGTTAGGATTTATGCAGGATTTTTGGAAGCGTGTTGTATTAAAAAGATCATAAGCTGAGTATGTATCATTCCTTTTCGGTTCCGGAAACCATTAAAACTTCGTGGTATATTTTTAAACGCAACTTCGTTACTATCATTGTATTTTCAATTATATCCGTTATAGTTTTGCAATTATTACAGGTAGTAATACAATTAATTATATCTGAAGATGCATTTGCTGGTAGAATGCTTGTTGGGTTTTTATTTATACTTACACAGGCTTACACTACT
>JABDFM010000058.1:134-21007 GCA_013286565.1 Bacteroidota bacterium | reverse complement strand
CTTCTTTCAACTCCTGTGCCAGCTTAATACTGGCTGCTGCCGCGCCCCCGCTGCTCATCCCGGCAAAAATACCTTCAACCTTTGCCAGCTTGCGTGTCATTTCAGTAGCTTCAGCCTCGCTGATATCTCTTACCTCATCCACACGTTTAGGATCGAAAATTTTGGGCAGGTAAGCTTCGGGCCAGCGCCTAATGCCGGGTATGGATGATCCTTCAACCGGTTGGCAGCCAACAATGCGGATATTGGCATCTTTTTCCTTTAAATATTTTGAGCAGCCCATAATAGTACCTGTAGTGCCCATGGCGCTTACAAAGTGTGTTATTTTACCTTCGGTGTCTCGCCATAGCTCCGGTCCGGTGGTTTTATAGTGAGCCATGTAATTGTCGGGGTTGGAAAACTGGTTCAACAAAAAATACTCACCGGTCGCAGCTTTCTCTTCGGCATAATCACGGCAGGCTTCAATGCCATCAAGCAATATTACTTTTCCGCCGAAGGCCTCCATAACCAGCGTACGCTCGCGGGTAGAGTTTGATGGCAGCACCAGCTCTATTTCCAGGCCGAATAAGCCGGCTATCATAGCAAGGGCAATACCTGTGTTGCCACTTGTAGCCTCTATCAGTTTGGTGCCGGGTTTAATATCGCCGCGTTCAAGAGCGCTGCGTATCATATTTAATGAGGCGCGGTCTTTCACGCTTCCACCGGGGTTATTCCCCTCCAGCTTGGCATATATAGTAACATTGGGGTTTGGATTCAGCTTTTTTAGTTCAACCAGGGGGGTATTACCTATCAGATCAATTATACCGGTCATTGTAGTTGATTGGGTTAAGTGGTTGATTGGGTTGGATTAAGTTTGTTTTTTTTTAACAGGTTGGTAACTACTCAACCAATCAACTTAGTCCAACTCAATCAACTATAATACATTTACTCTTTAATAATTTTTTCCTTTAATACGGTCACTTCGTGCGTATGGTAAACTTTTGAATTGGCGGGTACCGATTTTGTGAGCCAAACATTACCACCTATTATACTGCCCTCGCCGATAATTGTACGGCCGCCTAAGATAGTTGCACCGGCGTAAATTATCACATGATCCTCCACCGTTGGATGGCGCTTGCTGTTTGCAACCGATTTGTTTACACTAAGCGCTCCTAAGGTAACACCCTGGAATAGCTTCACATGCCGGCCTATGAAACAGGTTTCGCCGATAACTATCCCTGTGCCGTGGTCGATATGGAAATACTCGTCAATGGTGGCTGCGGGGTGTATATCAATACCGGTCCGTGAGTGGGCATACTCCGTTAGTATACGCGGGATAAGCGGCACACCCAGGCGGTACAGCGCGTTGGCCAGCCTGTAAAATGATATGGCATAAAAACCCGGGTAAGCCCTGATCACCTCGAACTCGCTTTTTGCAGCAGGGTCGCCCGCGAATGTGGCCTGTATGTCGGTATTCAGCATCCTGTATAGTTCGGGCAGGCTTTCAAAAAATGTTTTGGCTAATACTTCGTTAGCCTCATCATGCGCCCCGCGCGCAGCATCAAGAATATCACATAGTTCTTTCTCCAGTTTTTTAAACTCAGCCTCGAGCTGATGAACATAAGTGAAAAGCCGGTTTGACTGTTCGGGATAAAGCAAACGGATCACCCTTAAGGCCCATTCGGCTATCTCCTTATTGGAGGGGACAGCCCCGGTGATCTGCTGCTTATCTAATATTTTCTGGTAAAATGCTTTATTCATGGTATTTGCAATAGCTGCAGGCTTTATGTTATTGCCTCACAATTCTAATTAAAAAGTGAATGATCTGCGTCGCTTCAAAGTCAAAAAGAATGGCCTAAGATAGCGTTTATTAAAAAATAAGCCATACCCTATGGATATTACAGATTTTATAGGCGACAAGATTATTTATTTTGGAGTGAATGGCCTCATTTTTAGTGATTTGATAAAGGTTTGGTGTGTGTACCTAAGAACGTATAAACGGAATATAAAGTTACGATATTATTCCTTATCAGCTTAAAACATAGCTATTTAATAGTTAGATAATAGTTGTTTAAACATGGGTTTGAAGGGTGTTACCACGTACCTCATTTAACTATCACCTGGTTGACTCACCCCGACATCGCTACGCTTGTCGACCCTCTCTCCGCTAGCGGAAAGAGGGTAAAAAAATTAAAAACTATTTAATCCCTCTTTGCGGCTTGCCGCAGAGAGGGTGGTCGAGCGGAGCAAAGACCGGGTGAGTCGAATACCGGATATGGCTTAGTTATAATTATTTCTACCATCCAAAACACTGCTGACATAGGGCTGTCACCGTTGTGGCTTTACTTTGAGTTATAAACCAAAAAAGAAAACGTTATGTCAAACATCGAAATGTTATTAAAGGAAATGAACCAGGAAGCGGAAACCACCCGCAAAATATTATCACGCATACCTGATGATAAGTACGATTGGAAACCACATGAAAAAAGTATGACCGTGCGCCGCCTGGCTACGCATATTGCCGATATCCCTTCATGGGTTGAGATGGCGATCTGCACGGATGGACTTGATTTTGCAACAAGTACGCACAAAGAGCCGGTAATAAATAATACCAGAGAGCTTTTGGATTTCCTGGAAGAAAGTGTGACCAAAGGCGGAGAGGCATTGTCTAACGCCAAAGAGGCACAATTGGAGCAACAATGGACGCTTAGCAATGGCGGGTATGTATTAAGTGTAAGGCCGAAGGCGGAGGTGATACGTATGGCATATAACCAGATAGTGCACCACCGGGCACAGATGGGTGTTTTTTTACGCCTGCTGGATGTGCCTATCCCGGGAAGCTACGGGCCGAGCGCCGACGAGGATAATTTTTAATACTTCACCACTCATAGGTAAAATTGCGTATTTCCCGCAATAAAATACCGTTAAAACACCCGGTGTTTCCTTATTTCTTAAACTGTAATTTTACAAGCAGAAATAATTACCGCTTAAAAAAAGAAGAAACATGGAACAATGGGATTATTATATTTCGGGAATATGGAAGCATAAAACTGATGATAGTGAATACATATCTGATGTGTTTCTTCATTCAACATTAGGGGGCTTCGGTAAAGGGAATAAGATATGTAAGGATGATGTAGTGAGCCTATTGAAAAGTGGCGCTAAAATAACCACCATCACCTGGAATTATCACCTGATACAATGGCGCTTTGGCGCTAAAGTAGAGTTTGATGAAGTAAATGGAGAACACTATTTGCGTACTCACCCCGATGCAAACACCTTTGATGATTTAGAGAGTTCCATACAAATGGAATATATTTTAGTTGACCAATCCGTTACCAGCTTTAGTAATTAGTCTGCCTGCGAAAACACTAACTGTGAGGGAATCTTTGAGGGGCTGGCTATTATAGTCGGCCCTTTTAGATTTGTTATAAGTTGAAAGAAGTTCCATCTATTTCAACCCTTTCGGCATTTACAAGCCTTATAGCCAATATTTAGCGATAAAAAACTATTTTAAAAAAGGCATTTGATAATATAAATATTCGTCATATATTTGCAGTCCTTAAATAAAAAAGAATAATTAGCTAAAATGGCAAATCATAAATCATCATTAAAAAGGATCAGAGCAAATGCTGCGAAGCGTCTGCGTAACAGATACCAGGCCAAAACTACCAGGAACGCCATCAAAAAATTAAGAGGCACCACTACAAAAGCTGACGCTGCTGTACTTTTAACAAAAGTGATCTCGATGCTTGACCGTTTGGCTAAAAAGAATGTTATACACAAAAACAAAGCTTCGAATAATAAATCAAAGCTTACAAAATTTGTAAACGGCTTAAAGTAATTTAAACATAGATATTTTGAAAGGGCGTGCATTTATGTATGCCCTTTTTTGTTTTGCCACTTTTTTCATACTTTAATCGGGTGAAACCTTACGAGAATAAGATCAGCATCAAATCATGGGCCGAGGAGGACAGGCCGCGCGAGAAGCTAAGCGGGCAGGGTCGCCGGGCGCTGACGGATGCCGAGCTGATCGCGATATTGATCGGGTCGGGTAGTCGCACCGAATCTGCCGTTGAACTAAGCAAACGCATACTGCACCATTATGATAACGACCTGAACAAACTGGCCAAAGCATCTATTGCCGAACTCTCCAGTTTTAGAGGCATAGGCGAAGCCAAAGCGATCTCCATCATTGCCGCGCTCGAAATTGGCAGGCGAAGAGGCGATACGGAAAGTAAAACAGTAGAAACGATCTTGAGCAGCAAGGATGGTTATAATATCATGCGCCGCCATTTAGTCGACCTGAACCATGAAGAATTCTGGATCATATTATTGGGCCGATCAAGCAAGGTTTTGGGCAAGGAACTCATCAGCAAAGGAGGGCTCTCCACTACCGTGGCCGACCCTAAAATTATATTTATTACCGCGCTACAGCACCAGGCCAGCGGAATTATCCTGGTGCACAATCATCCTTCCGGTAATTTAAAACCCAGTCAGCAGGATATTAACCTGACTAAAAGCCTGGCTGCCGCAGGTAAAATGCTGGAGATTCAGATACATGACCACCTCATCATTGGCGACACCGGATTTTTTAGTTTTGGGGATGAAGGGTTGTTGTGATTTCGGATTTTTCGGTTTTATTTGTTTTTCTAAGGTGCTCAAGAGGGCTCCGCCGTTTCGGATGTTCGATTTCGGATTTTAAGACTTAGCAGACATGGAAAAGAAAATAGTTCAATATGTATCCCTGGTCTTTTTATCTATTTTGATTACGATCATATTACTTCAGTTATTTCAAATTATTATTAGAAATAAATTTTCTATCGAAGACTTTGCTTATACCGCACTATTAGCAGAGATGATATATTTCTTACCGCTTCTTATATATTTCTATCTATATAATTTAATGAGAAAAGCCTTTGTAAAAAGAAATTCAAACTTTTTACAAATTCAATATAAGTTTTTATTAGGTGTAGGCTTGATGTTAGTAATCGTATTCTTGATAGTCATTCTTGACAATATTGTTTTAAGGGGATTATCTTTATCAGAAATGCTAGATAATTGGCTTAATTATTTCTTTGTTATAGCTTTTGTACCAGTTGTAATTTCTTTAGAATATATCTATGAAAAGAAATTCGATAAGAAGTAATTTTTTGAGTAATTAAATTCGAAATCGAACATTCGAAATCCGAAATAACAGCTTTCGCCTTTTACCTTTATCCTTTCACCTATTATCTTTCCCCTTTCCCCTCCAAATCGTATCTTTGCCGATTATCCAATTGCACTAATGAAGATATCTTATAACTGGCTTAAACAATTTATTGATACCGATAAAACACCCGAACAAATTTCGCAGATACTAACCGGCATTGGTTTGGAGGTAGAGGTGCTCGACAAAGTGCAGCCTATCCCCGGCGGATTGGAAGGATTGGTGATCGGTCATGTTAAAGAATCTGTAGATCATCCAAATTCCGACCACCTGCATTTAACCAAAGTGGATGTGGGTACCGGTACCGACCTGCAAATTGTTTGCGGCGCTGCTAATGTGGCAGCAGGGCAAAAAGTGGTGGTAGCCGTTGTGGGCGCTACCGTTCACCCGATGGAGGGGGATCATTTCAAGATCAATAAATCAAAAATAAGGGGTGAGGTATCTGAGGGCATGATATGTGCCGAAGACGAGATCAGCCTGGGTACTTCGCACGACGGTATTATGGTGCTGGATGCGGATGCTGTTCCCGGCACACTGGCCAAAGATTATTTTAAGGTGAATGATGATTACCTGTTCGAGATCGGGTTAACCCCAAACCGTGCTGATGCGGCCTCGCATTTGGGTACGGCGCGCGATATTGCCGCTTTTGTAAAAACGCACATCAACAAACCTGATGTTTCGGGTTTTAAGGTGGATAATACCAGTCGGAAGATCGAGGTGGTGGTTGAGAATGAAATTGCTTGTCCGCGGTATTCCAGTTTAACGATCTCTGGTATCGAGGTGAAAGATTCACCAAAGTGGTTGAAGGAAAAACTGGCTGTGATCGGTATCCGTTCTATCAACAATGTGGTGGATGTAACCAATTATGTGTTGCATGGTTTGGGTCAGCCGCTGCACGCTTTTGATGCGGATGCGGTAAAGGGCAATAAGGTGATCGTTAAAACCTGTCCCGAAGGAACGTTATTTAAAACATTGGATGATGTTGATCGCAAACTTTCAGCTGATGACCTGATGATCTGTAATGCCAAGGAACCGATGTGTATAGCAGGTGTTTTTGGTGGAATAGGATCGGGCGTAAAAAACTCGACAAAAAATATATTCTTAGAGAGCGCTTACTTTAACCCGGTTTGGGTGCGCAAAACATCCAAAAGATTTGGCCTGAAAACCGATGCCTCTTTCCGTTTTGAGCGGGGTACTGACCCGGACATCACCGTGTTCGCGTTAAAATATGCAGCCTTATTGATCAAAGAAGTGGCAGGCGGAACGATATCTTCCGAGATATCGGATATCTACCCAAATCCGGTTGCGCCATTTGAGGTTGACATCACTTACAAAAATGTGGACAGGCTGATCGGTAAATCCATCGTACACGAGGAGATCAAATCGATCATAACTGCATTAGATATTAAGATCGTAAAAGAATCCGCTGAAGGCTTATCCTTAAAAGTGCCGCCTTATCGCGTGGACGTTACCCGCGAAGTGGATGTGATAGAAGAAATACTGCGGATATACGGTTACAACAATATCGAGATACCAACACAGATCAGGGCATCGTTAAATAATTCGATACGACCCGAAAAGGATGATGTGCAGAACAGTATATCCGACCTGCTCACCGCTAATGGATTTAACGAGATATTATCAAACTCGCTGACGAAATCGGCCTATTCAACAGACCTGGATCATGCAGTAAAAATACTGAACCCTTTGAGCAACGATTTGGATGTAATGCGCCAAAGCTTGTTATACTCCGGTCTTGAGGCCATTGCTTATAACCAGAACCGCCGAAACGGCGACCTGAAGCTTTATGAGTTTGGCAAGGTGTACAGCGTAAAGGATGAGAAATACAGTGAAATACAGCGTTTTTCGATATTCATTACCGGTGCCGACAAAACAGAGCAATGGAATCAGAAACCCGGCGAGGTATCGTTCTATAAACTAAAAGCTTTTGTTGACGGCCTGTTAGAGAAATTGAACATCAAAGATATTTTGGTCGAAGACGCCACCTGCAGCAAAATGGCCTTTGGCTTGCAATACATGCGCAATGGCAAACAGTTGGTTAAGTTTGGTTCGGTAGCGGCAGCTTCTTTGAAATTAGCTGACGTGGGCCAGCAAGTTTTTTATGCCGACTTTAATTTCGACCTGGTACTGGCTGCGGTAAGGAAGAACAAGATCATTTACCAGGAGGTTTCGAAATTCCCGGCGGTAAGGCGCGACCTGTCGATGTTGGTGGATACCAATGTTACTTTTGGGCAATTGAAGCAGATCGCCCAAAAAACGGAACGGAAATTATTGCAGGATGTAAACGTATTTGATGTGTACCAGGGCGACAAACTTCCGGCAGGTAAAAAATCGTATGCTTTAAGTTTTACTTTACAGGATGAAGAAAAAACTTTGACAGACAAAGGCATAGATTCAATAATGCAAAAATTAATTTATAATTTCGGAAAAGAAGCGGGAGCGGAGATAAGGAAGTAATGAGTGAATTAGTGAATGAGCGAATTAGTGAATGTATTTTTCTAATGCTCTGTCATCAAATCACTCATTCACTAATTCAATAAATCACTAATTAAAATGCCTTCAGTAGCTGAACAGTTAGACAAAGTTGTAGAAAAAACGGAGCGCTTAATAGAGCTCTGCTCGGCCCTGCAGGAAGAAAATGATCTGCTGAAGTTGGAGAATCAGGCGCTTACTACAGCCTTAAATGCCAGCAAGGATAAGGGCAAAGATCTGGAAGATAAGCTGAGGGTGCTGAAAGTGGCAAAATCATTTTCAGAGACAAGTGAAAAAACACTTGACATAAAGCAAAAAATTAACGAATTTGTGCAAGAAATAGATAAGTGTATTGTATTACTGAAAAAGTAGTATAAAAGTGAATAGCTCAAATGGGAGAAATCTCCATAAAAATAAATATTGCTGACAGAGTTTACCCCTTAAAGGTAAACATGGAAGAAGAAGAAATAATACGCAGGGCAGCTAAGCTGATCAACGACCGGATAAAGGAATACCAGGAAAATTATGCGGTCAGGGATAAACAAGACCTGCTTTCGATGTGTGTGCTGCATTACGCAACATCATCATTAAAGGCAGAAAAGAAGGTGACGGTGGAGGATACCGACGTCGCAGATAAGGTTTATCAGTTAGATCATTTACTGACCGATTTTTTTTCGAAGTAATAACGTTCTTTACACATACAGAGCAAATTAAGATTTAACCGCAGTTAAATTTTAGGTTTCACTATTAAAAACTTAACGCTTCAATATCAGCGGATCAAAGCGGCAACGTTACTTTCGGCAATCAGCCGCACTTAGCGGTATCCCGATCACGCACTGGGAAATGAGGTTTTTATATACATGACACTTAAAAATTAGTTGCGGTTTTTTTATTTATATAAACTAAAGATGAACACAGTATTATACATTATTATCGGGTTACTGGCCGGCATACCTACGGGTGTAGTCGTTGGCCGCTACCTGCTCAGGAAACTTTTTAAAGACCAGGAGTCGGCAGCACAAAGCAAAGTGAAAAAGATATTGAAAGATGCTGAAAACAACGCGGAGATACTGAGAAAAGACAAATTGCTGGAAGCCAAAGAGAAGTTTTTACAGATGAAGGCTGAGCATGAGCGCGAGATCAATGAAAAGAATAATACGATCAACCAGCGCGAAAACGGGGTGAAGCAAAAAGAGCAATCTTTCAATCAGCGGTTGGAGAACATGAACCGCAAGGAATCTGAACTGGATAATGTTCGTAAAAACCTGGAAAGACAAACAGAAATTGCTACTAAAAAGCAGGAAGAAGTAGAGGTGCTTAAACAGCAGCATGTGGATCAACTGGAAACCATCGCAGGCTTATCAGCTGAGGATGCTAAAAACCAGCTAATAGATAATTTGCGCGAAGAGGCCCGCACCAAAGCCATGATACAGATCAAGGATATTGTTGACGAAGCCAAACTTACTGCTACGAAAGAAGCCAAAAAGATCGTTATCCAAACCATACAACGTACCGCTACCGAGAGCGCCATTGAGAACACGGTTTCTATTTTCAACATTGAAAATGATGAAATAAAGGGCCGCATTATTGGTCGTGAGGGACGTAATATCCGCGCGCTGGAAGCAGCTACCGGGATAGAGATCATTGTGGATGATACCCCTGAGGCGATCATCCTTTCGGGCTTTGACCCGGTGAGGCGTGAGATTGCCCGCCTGGCTATGCACCGCCTGGTTACTGACGGACGTATCCACCCGGCACGTATTGAGGAAGTGGTTGCTAAAACCAAAAAACAGATAGACGAAGAGATCGTAGAAATAGGTGAGCGTACCGTAATTGACCTAGGTATTCATGGGTTACACCCTGAACTGATCCGTATGGTTGGCCGTATGCGTTACCGTTCATCATACGGGCAAAACCTGTTGCAGCACTCGCGCGAGGTGGCTAATTTCTGCGCTACCATGGCAGCAGAATTAGGACTGAATGTGAAACTGGCTAAACGTGCCGGACTGTTACACGATATTGGTAAAGTACCTGATGATAACCCGGAACTGCCGCACGCTATACTGGGTATGCAGCTTGCCGAAAAATATAAGGAGCATCCTGAAGTTTGCAATGCCATTGGCGCCCACCATGATGAAATAGAAATGACATCGATGCTGTCGCCGATCATACAGGCTTGTGATGCTATATCAGGCGCACGTCCTGGTGCACGCCGCGAAGTGGTTGAAAGCTATATTAAGCGTTTAAAAGAACTGGAAGAATTGGCTATGTCATATCCCGGTGTTGAAAAAACATTCGCGATACAGGCAGGCCGCGAATTGCGTGTAGTAGTGGAAAGTGAAAAGATTACCGACGCGCAATCAGAAGTATTGGCTGCCGATATCTCCAACCGTATCCAAACTGAAATGACCTATCCGGGCCAGATCAAAGTTACGGTGATAAGGGAAACAAGGTCGGTAGCGTTTGCTAAATAAGCCTCACCCCAACCCTCCCCTAAAAGGGAGGGCTTTTTTATTTTACAGTGGCAAAGAGTAAAAATTTAAACCCAGGTAAATCATCCAAACTGGTCGAAATGCGTCCGGTAGATGTTTATTTTGCTAAATACGCCGAAAGCCATCAAAACCCAACCAATAAGTTAATACACTGGATATGTGTCCCGCTGATCGTGTTCAGCCTGTTTGGGTTGTTATGGTCCATCCCTTTCCCTTATCTTAAATTTTTAGGTTCCTATAACGGCTACTTTAACTGGGCATCCTTTTTGATCGCTTTCAGTATTTATTTTTACTACAAGCTTTCGCCTATACTATCCTACTTTATGCTGGTAGTAGTGATGGGCTTTTGTTTGGGTGTGATTGAACTGGCCGAATGGCAAAAAGCGGGCGGCCCTGCCTTATGGCTGGTATGTTTGGTGATCTTTGTTATAGCATGGGTGGGCCAGTTTGCCGGGCACAAGATAGAAGGCAAAAAACCATCATTCCTTGATGATATTAAGTTCCTGTTGATAGGGCCGATATGGCTGCTGCATTTTATCCTCAAAAAGTATTCGATTAAGTATTGATCAGGAGGCTCCTATGGAGCCCAGGCATGTAGAATTCATTTTTCTATAAACAGGAAGTTCCTATGGAACTAATGAATAGCAAGTCTTCCCGGATATTTCTATAACAAAAAGAGCTGCTCCGTAGGAGCAAAATGTTGGTAGAAATAATTAGGAATAGATTTTGCGCCGTAGGTGCAATACGTGTTATGCACGGTTTAAAATGTGTTGCACCTACGGCGCAAAAAATATTATCTGTTTTTTTGCTACCAACATGATGCCCCGATGGGGCATGCCTAAATGCACGCTAAAATAAAAATTGATAGGAAGTTCTGTAGGAATTAAAACGCATGATAATTATTAGCGCTCACTTTAATAAGCGATGAGAAAGACTCCGGAGGAGTCGCCTGTTTGTAGAAACCATAAACACAAGATTTACAGGCTCCATAGGAGCCTCCTTAGAATTTTACGATACTCAAATGCCGTTCAGCACGATGATCTCAATGGCATCGGTTACATTTTTGCATTTGTTTACTGATGCCTCTAACGAGGAAAGTATATCCCTGTGTTTGATCAGCGTAATGGCGTCCTTTTCATTAGCAAACAGGTTGGCAAGTGCATAGTAATAGATCAGGTCGGTTTGGTGTTCGTATTCCTTTATTCTCCTGCATGAGTCGATCATAACCGATGTATCTCCGGTCTTATTTAATTTACAGATCAGCTTTTGTATCTCGATACACGATAGCCGTATGTAGTTAACCATTTCCCTTATCGCAGGAAAAAACTCCTCGATATGATATAATTGCATCCTTCCCGAAGCTTCGTGGATATTGTCGGCCACATCATCGATTGCCGATGTCAGTATGTGAATATCTTTGCGGTTAAAGGGGGTAAAGTAAACCTTATCCAAACCCAGGTAAACCTTGTGCGTGATATCATCGCCGGTTTCTTCCAAAGCATTTATCTGCCTGTATAGCGGTTCGCGCTCCTCTGCCGACCCGGTATCCATCACCCCGGTAAGCAATTCAGACATTTCCACAATGTTTTTCCCCGCCTGGTTAAACAACCCGTAGAACAGGGCCTGGTGCGAGAAAAAGTTATGAAATAGCTTGCGCATGCTTTAAATTGTGGAAAGGCCAAAAGTACTCCGGCTATATTAAGACATCATTAACCAAGTGCAGAGCCATGTTAAGAAATTGTTATTTATGCGTTATGTTATGCTTGTGTTGATTATTGTTTCAGTGCTCGAATAAGCCCAAATTGGCCTGTAAAAGCAAAAACATGGTATGATCCGGAGGGCGGCACAACTATTAAAGCGCAACTTCTTTGTTACAATAATTTTTTTTATCACAATTTACAGTCAACTTTGTATTTGAATGAGTAACACAATAGTATAATGCAACGGATTACCGTTTTCAGGTTAATATTCACTTTAGCTGCCCTTTTATTTATTGCCAAACCATTTTTAGGTTTTGGAGCGCTTAGCCGGGAACTTCGCCCGCGCCAGGTGCATACCGTTTTAGCAAAGAGTTTTACCAAACGCAAGCCTGAAGGTTTGGAAGAAGCTGATGCCAATGTGGAATCTATCCACCAGCTCATCATTAATCCACTCGTTACTTTATTCGCCACCATCTCTTTTTTACTGCTTACCTTATTCCCTTCGGTATTCAGCAACTGCATTAAATTAACCCAAAGGGTTATAGCCGATATACGCCTGGGGCTCTTGCCAAAAGAACCTGCCTATCTGCTCGCAGGTAAACTTAGTATTTGATATTCCCGCAAACCGATCCTGTCGGTAATTTTTGATAATGAGGCAAATCTGCACTCAATGTCATTCTCTTTTCTATCATATCAAATTAATTATTTATAAAAATGCTAAGTTTAAAAAGAAGCCTGTTCATTATGCTGCTGCTATTGATATCAGTATCAGGGTATGCACAGCAGACACCGGCACCCGTCACGCTAAAACAATTATTAAACCGGGTTGATCAAAACGCCCCCACATTAATAACCGATTCATCGGCGATCAATATACGGCAGGCACAAGCCGTGGAAACGCGCAATAACTGGCTGCCAAATTTAAAGCTGAATTACCAGGCCGATATTGGCACCAGCAATAATGTAATTGGGCCTTACTTTGGTTTTGGTATTATTCCATCCAGTTCGGGAGGGGTGCATACTACCAATGTTACTACCGCACTTTCAACAAATTTGGGAATAGCCGCATTTGACTGGGAGATTTACAATTTCGGCTATTATGGTGCGCAGAATAAAGTAGCGCGCTCTAACATAAATGTAGAGCAAAGTAATTATGCCCAATCAAAGTACCAGGTAGAGGCCTATACTATTAACAACTACCTCCGGTTGCTTAGTTTACAGGATTACCTGGCTATTCAATACCGGAATATTGAGCGCAACCAGGAAATTTTAAGGTCCATTAGTTCCTTAACAAAAAGCGGGGTGAGGCCAGGGGTGGATACCAGCGTGGCTAATGCTGAATTGTCAAAAGCAAGGCTGAACTATATCGAACTGAATGATCAATTTAAGCAAGTTCAATTGCAACTTTCGGCTATAAGCGGGCTTCCGTATCAAAATATTATAGCCGATACTACGATAGAGGCTCAATTAATAGGATTGCCTGTGCAGCAATTCGTGATCGACACAGCCAAACACCCGTTGATCAATTATTATCAATCTATTTACCAGAACAGTAAACAACGCGAGGAGCTGGTTAAAAAGCAATATAACCCGAAAATATCACTGGAAGCAGCAGCCTGGGCCCGTGGGTCGAGCGTGGATGCGAATGATAATTTCAACAGCCTTTCTACCGGCTTTGGTTTTGACCGCGATAATTACCTGGTAGGAGTGGGCATCTCTTATAACCTGTTCGACCTTCGCCGCAGGCAGCTAAAATTACGCACCCAAAAAACGGAAACGGATTATGCGCGCAATAAACTGGAAGAGCAAAAGATATTACTGGCAAACAGCGCCAACCAGGCCAATGCTGAAATGGAAACCGCAAAGCAGCGGCTGATAGAAATACCCAACCAGTTAAAAGCAGCTAATGACGGTTACCGCCAGCAATTATCCCTCTATAAAAACGGATTATCAAACATTATAGACCTTGATGCCGCGCTCAATATCCTGTACCGCGCCGAAACCGACTTCGCGCAAGCTAAATATGACTATAACAATGCCCTGTTTGGCCAGGCCGTGAGTCAGAACCAGGTAAATACAGTTTTAAACCTTTTAAAATAATTTAACTATGTCAATGGTCACATCCGCACTGAAAAGGCCAATCACTGTAGTGGTGATCACCATGAGCCTTTTAATATTTGCAGTGCTCAGTGCAATAAATATACCTATAGATATTTTCCCCAAACTCAATCTGCCTACCATTTACGTGATCGAATCATACGGTGGTATGTCGCCCCAGCAAATGGAGGGCTTTTTTGCCACACGCTTGCAGGATCAGTTTTTGTATGTTGATGGGGTAAAAAATATCAGCAGCAGAAGCATACAGGGCTTAACCATCATTAAAATCGCCTTTTACGAAAGCACCAACATGGCCGAAGCATCGGCCCAGGTTGCTTTGCAGGTAAACAGGGCGCAAAGTTTTTTCCCTCCCGGCGCCTTGCCGCCGCAGGTGATCAGGTATGATGCCTCATCATTGCCGGTAGGCGAACTAGTGCTGGATAGTAAAACCGAGAACCTGAAAGATATTTATGACCTGGCGGCAACCCGCATCAGGCCAATGTTTGCAACCATACCGGGCCTATCGGCACCGCCGCCGTTTGGTTCAAATGCCAGGACGATTGTTTTTAGCATCGACCCTGACAAATTGCGCAGCTTTAACCTTACCCCGGATGAGGTGGTTGATGCTTTGGCAAAATATAATGTGATGTCGCCCTCTGGTAACTTAAGGATAGGGGATATGATGTATTTAACCACCATGAATTCGCTGGTTAAATATTCAGCAAATTTTGGCAACATCCCGGTGCTCACTAAAAACGGTGTGCCGATCTACATAAAGGATATAGCCCGGGTTACCGATGGCGCGGATGTTACGGTGGATTATGCATTGATCAACGGCAAGCGTTCTGTTTACATACCTGTAGTTAAAAATGCCTCTGCTTCTACCTGGACGGTAGTGCAGGACCTGAAAAGCAAACTGCCAGAAATGCAAAACCTGCTGCCGAACGATGTGAAGATATCCTATGAGTTTGACCAGTCGGTTTTTGTGGTGAACGCGGTAAAGAGTTTAATGACCGAAGGGGGATTGGGCGCGTTGCTTACCGGCCTGATGGTATTGCTTTTTCTGCGCGATTGGCGGAGCAGTTTGATCGTGGTGATCACTATACCGGTTTCTATCCTGATAGGGGTGCTGCTGCTTAGTCTTTTCGGTCAAACCATTAATATCATGACTTTAAGCGGCTTGGCATTGGCAATCGGTATCCTCGTCGATCAGGCTACCGTAACTATTGAAAACATACACCAGCATTTGGAAATGGGTAAGACTAAACGTTTGGCTATATATGATGCCTGCGAGGAAATATCCTTCCCTTTATTGCTCATCTTATTATGTATCCTGGCGGTATTCGCGCCGTCTTTTTTGATGAATGGCGTACCAAAGGCGATGTTCCTGCCTTTGTCAATGGCTATCGGGTTAACGATGATCGTTTCTTATGTGCTGGCACAAACACTTGTACCTATCCTTAGTAACTGGATGATCAAAGCAGAGCGCTATCAAACTTATCATCATAATAAAGTTCATGCCCATGCCGGTGAATCGCTGGACGCGCAGGAAGAAGACCAGGTAAACAGGCACAGGCAGGAAGAAATAGAGCATCCGGAGCAAAACGATTTCTTTGAAAAAGTTAAATCGCGATTTATAAAGATCATTACTGGCCTCATGCCGCGTAAAAAACTGATCGTGCCCATTTACCTGGTGGTGGTGATCGCGCTTGCGGGTATTGGGTTTGTGGTGATTGGCAAGGATATGATGCCTAAATTAAATAACGGGCAGTTCCAGATCAGGATGAAAGAACCGCAGGGGACAAGGCTTGAACGCACGGAAGATAAGTTTAAACAGGTTTTACATATCATAGACCAAACGGTAAACAATCATGTAAAAATTACATCGGGATACATTGGCCTGGTGCCCAGCAGTTTTGGCAGCAGTAACCTATACGTTTTTAATACCGGTACACATGAAGCCGTTTTGCAGGTGAACCTGGATGAAGATTATAAGGTGAACATGGATGAACTAAAGGATGCCCTGCGCAAAAACATAGCCCAGGCCATACCAGAAATGGCCATCACCTTTGAGCCTATTGACATGACCGAAAAGATCATGAGCCAGGGAGCCAATTCGCCTATAGAAGTGCAGGTTGCCGGTAAGGATATGCAGCAGATAGAGACTTATGCTGATAAAGTTTTATCCAAATTAAAGCAGATCCCTTACTTAAGGGACGTGCAGATCGATCAACCATTAAAATATCCTATCATCGCTATCACGCTCGACCGGTTGAAGGTTTCGCAATTGGGGTTAAATGTGAGCGATATTGCCCGTTCGGTAACAGCAAGCACATCATCAAGCCGTTTTACTTTGAAAAATTTATGGCTGGATGAGAAAAACTCCTACACCTACCAGGTGCAGGCGCAGATTCCCGAGTATGTAATGAACTCGATGGATGAGCTAAAGGAAATACCACTGGTAAAAGGGCAGAGCAGCCCTACCCTGGCCGACGTAGCCACTTTTAAAACAGATTACGCCGCGGGTGAATATGACCGCACCGGGCCAAGGCGTTTCATCACCATAAGCGCCAATATTTATAAAAAGGACCTGGGGACGGCTACCACGGCAGTGCAAAAAGCGGTGAAATCGGTTGGAACACCGCCCAAAGGATTGATCGCTACAATTGAGGGGATGTCGAGCCTTTTAACCGATACGTTAACCAGCTTGCAAAATGGGTTGATGTTTGCCGTGCTGGTTATATTTCTATTGCTGGCTGCAAACTATCAGTCGTTCAAAGTATCGCTGTCGGTATTATCTACTATACCAGCGGTAATATTGGGCTCCATAACGGCGTTGCTCATCACAGGGTCAACCCTTAACCTGCAATCGTATATGGGGATGATCATGTCCACAGGGGTATCGGTAGCCAATGCGATCCTGATCGTT
This sequence comes from Bacteroidota bacterium, assembly GCA_013286565.1. GTDB lineage: Bacteria > Bacteroidota > Bacteroidia > Sphingobacteriales > Sphingobacteriaceae > Mucilaginibacter. The sequence goes on along the minus strand of JABDFM010000058.1, from coordinate 4,111 downwards.
ACCAATGCGGAGAAATTAAGGATAGACTATAAGGATGCAAGCAAAGCAGCTATCACCAGCGCTTCTATCCGCTTGCGCCCGATACTGATGACAAGTTTTGCCATGATAGCGGGTATGATACCGATGGCCTCTGGCATGGGTGAAGCCGGCGAACAATCGGCGCCGCTTGGTCGTGCCGTTATCGGTGGATTATTTGCCTCAACCCTTGCCGCATTATTTATACTGCCGATGGTTTTTGCATGGGTGCAAAATAAAACAACTTATGATGAGCCATCATTAATGCCTGAAGAATCAACTGAAACCATCACTAACATTAATATTAAATAAAAATGAAATATAGATCTTATTTGCTGATCGCAATAACGGGTTTGTTTGCCGCATGTTCCGGAAACCAAAAACCGGTTGACTTAACTAAGCAAAACACCAATAAATACAAGATAAGCAATGTGGCCGAAGAGGCGCTTTCAAGTTCAGCAACGCTGCCGGGGCAATTGGTGCCTTTTAATGAGGTTAACCTGTTCCCAAAAGTGAACGGATTTGTGAAGCAATTATTTGTTGACCGTGGGTCGATCGTTAAAAAGGGGCAATTATTGGTTATACTGGAAGCCCCAGAAATGGAATCGGAATTACAGGCAGCCAATTCGCGCCTGGTACAAGCGCAGGAAAACGCACAGGCCAGCACAGAAAAATATGCACGGTTAAAGGAGGCAGCTAAAGAACCAGGATCGGTATCCCCTTTGGACCTTGATAATGCAAGCGCAAAAATGCGAGCCGACCAGGCCATGACCCAATCTGAACGCTCCAATGTGGAATCTGTTAAAACAATGGCATCGTATTTACGCATCTATGCTCCTTTTGATGGAATGATCATCCAGCGGAATGTTTCGCCCGGCGCGCTTGTAGCTCCTGGTAAAACCAGCGACCAACCTATGCTTGTTTTACAGGATATACATAAAATGCGCCTTACCGTTGATATCCCTGAAGATTATGTGGATAAGGTAGATCTGAAACAACCGGTTAGTTTTATTTTTAATGCGATGCCGGGGCAAGAACAGTCTGCAACCATCAGCCGTTCGGCAAATGCTTTAGGCAGTATGCGGGAAGAAGCTATTGAAATTGATGTGGAGAATAAGAACGGGCAGCTAAAACCCGGCATGTATGCCGAAGTAAAAATACCCATGGTATCAGGTGCCAAATCATTATTGGTGCCAAATACTGCCATTGTGCGCTCAACCGAGCATGAGTACGTGATCGCGGTAAAAAATGGAAAAGCAAGCCTTATTGATATTAAAGAGGGTTTGATCAGCCATGATTCTACCGAAGTGTTTGGTAACCTTAAGGCAGGCGACCACATTGTTACTATTGGTAATGACGAATTGAAAGACGGAGACCCGGTTAATTAACCGGGTATTGCATCCGTTAGCAATTTCGATATCACCAAACGTTCCTATGGAACGTAAATGGTTTATTGACATGGTTTCTACCGACCATGCGTCCTTACAGGACGCTTTGGTGAATTTCTCGTCCCGTAGGGACGTTTCGTTGGTAGAAAAAAGACCACATGTATTGCGTTCCATCGGAACGCCTGGTGAGGTGCTGTGTGTAATTAGCTGGGCGTAAAAATGACACACCCCTCGCCCCTCTCAAGAGGGGAACCCAACGCACAACTCTGATTTAAAACATAATTATGTCGGCTTAAAGTCATAAACGGAATATTTCAATCGCACAGCATATTCCAATGTTAAGTAATTGTTAATCTATAAATAACACATAATAATCATCATAAATTATTGATTATTAAATTATTATGTTGTATTTAACTAATAGTTTACCGAGTTTAACTGACCTATATTCATGTCGCCAGGTTAAAATTAATGTTTGCATAATATTACCAAATGTTAATCATGTCTTAACATTAAGGTAATGCAGGGTATGCACTTTTGACCCGAAAATTAATTTAACCTGACAAGACATGAAAAAAGTGTTTACAAAATTAACCGGCTCTTTACTCTTATTAGCCCTGTTATTAATAGGCTTTAACAGTAAAGCACAAACAACAACTGCACCTGCAACTACGCTTGCCAGCGCAGATCTTACTAAAACTGATAAAAAAGCTGACGCGGCTACTACAGTAGCAAAAACTGCAGCAAAACCTGATGATGCTCCAGACAGCACCTTTAAACCACAAAGAAGATTATGGGGCTATGCATTTGGCGATGCTTATTTCGATCAGCATTCTCCGGCTGTTACTGCCACTTTAGGTAAAGAGAATAACTACTACCAAACTCCATCTAACAGGAGCGCTTTTCAATTCCGTCGTTTATACTTAGGTTATGATTATGATATAACCAGGAAATTCAAGGCAGAAGTTTTGTTAGCGTCTGAGCCAAACCAAAACACTACACCTACCACTGCTACTTCATCTGTAGCTAACGGCGACAACCTTGCTGATGGCAGGATGTCATTCTACATTAAAAACTTTAACTTACGTGTTAGAGATGTTTGGGCTGGAACCGACTTTGTAATTGGTGAAATGGGTACTCCTGGTTTCGCGTTGAACGAAGGTGGTACAAACGCGCCGGTTTCATTATCGGAAGCAACCTGGGGCTATCGCTCTATCGAAAGAACTATCACAGATTTCCACAAAAACAACTCTTATGATGTAGGCGTTGCTTTACAGGGGACATTTGATCCTAAAACCAAGAACTTTGGTTACGTTTTCATGATCGGTGATAACACCACTTCAACCTTAACTACAGGTTATAACCCTAACAGCGCCCTAAGCCCGACTAACCCTAACCCAAACACTGGTTTCTTTAAAATATTCTACGGTGATTTGTGGGGTAAATTCCTTGACCAAAAATTATACGTTGACGTATATGCAGATTATGCAAGAACACAGTCAAACACTGGCGTAGCTACTACTGTTCTTAGTTCAGGTACTTTGGGTACACAGGAGCACAATATGTTTAAAATATTTGTATCATACAATACATCTCCTTTAAGCGTTGGTGTTGAAGCTTACACTCAAAAAATTGGTTTAGGTGTAACCAACAAAGGTACTTTAACTGCCGAAGATGCAACTGTTCACGGTTTATCTATTTGGGCTAAAGGTGCAATCACCAAAGGTAAATTAGGCTGGTTCGCCCGTTACGATAGTTACAACCCGGATACTAAGATCAGCAGCGGTGATGCTTATGCAGTTAACACTAACTACGGTTCATACGATCCTACAGTTAAAGAAAAGTTCATTACTGCAGGTTTAGACTTTACCCCAGCTAAAAACATCCACTTTATGCCAAACATCTGGCTGACACGTTATACCAATAACTTAGATGCAAGCACGACAGGATATCAACCTGATAACCACACATTGGTTTACAGAATGACATTCTTCTACACTTTTGGTAAATAACAAACAGTAACCAATCAAACAAACAATAAACATGAAAGTAATTAAAAGTTTAAAGTTAGCAGTTGTGGCCCTGGCCGCATCGTGCATGACGTTAGCAGCTTCGGCTCAGGATAACACCTTATTAGGTGCAGGAAGTACTTTTGTTTATCCCCTATTTTCAAAAATGTTTTCTCAATACACCGCCTCAAAGGTTAACTACCAGTCGATCGGATCAGGTGGTGGTATATTACAATTAACCAACAAAACGGTTGATTTTGGTGACTCAGATGCACCATTAAATGCTGATCAAACTGCTAAAATGAGCGCCCCGGTCCTGCATATACCTATGACTTCGGGTGCGGTAATTGTAACCTACAACATCCCTGGTGTTACGGCTGCTTTAAACCTTACCGGTAAGGATTTGGCCGACATCTACCTGGGTAAAATAACCATGTGGAACAGCGCTGAAATTAAAGCCACCAATAAAGGTGTTAATTTACCTGAAACCCCGATAATGGTTATTCACCGTTCAGACGGCAGCGGTACTTCATTCATTTTTACCGATTACTTAACGAAAGTTAAT
>JABDFM010000058.1:0-97 GCA_013286565.1 Bacteroidota bacterium | reverse complement strand
GAAGGTGTTGCTGGTTTGGTTAAACAAACTCCCGGCGCTATAGGTTATGTTGAACTGGCTTATGCCCTGCAAAACCACATGCCGGTTGCTAACATCC
>JABDFM010000057.1 GCA_013286565.1 Bacteroidota bacterium | reverse complement strand
TTCTGATAATTCACCCACCGCTTTTACCAATCTCGATAAAAAAGATATTGCCAAAAATAATTCGGGTCGGGGTTTTGAATATCTGCTGGAACAAACCCCTTCAACCGTAGTTAGTTCAAATGCCGGGGCTGGGGTGGGGTATACCAGTATCCGTATCCGCGGATCGGACGCTACCCGCACTAACGTGACACTCAACGGTATCCCGATGAACGATGCGGAGGACCAGGGCGTATATTTCGTCGATCTGCCAGACTTGGCTTCCTCTGTCGATAACGTACAGGTACAGCGCGGGGTGGGCACATCCACCAATGGCGCAGGTGCATTCGGGGCAAGTATCAATATACAAACCACCACACGGATCGATACCGCTTATGCTGAAATTAATAACACGGCAGGGTCTTACGGAACGGTTAAGAACACGGTTAACGTGGGTACTGGTTTATTAGGCGGGCATTTCAGCTTTGATGGCCGTTTGTCGAGGACGAACTCCGATGGGTATATCGACCGTGCGTTTTCTCACCTGAAATCATACTTTTTAACAGGTGCTTATTACGGTAAAAACAGTGTTTTGCGACTGAATGTATTTTCGGGCTATGAGCAAACTTACCAGGCTTGGGATGGTGTACCCCAGGACAGTATAAAAACAAATCGCAGGTATAATGAATTGGGCTATATTAATGCGAGCAATAGTTATTACAAAAACCAGACGGATAATTACACACAGAACTATTACCAGTTACTTTATGATCAGCAGATCAGCAGCAAGTTTTCTTTCAGCGGGGCATTGTATTATACCAAAGGTTATGGTTATTACGAGGAATATAAGAATGCTGATTCGCTAAAAAACTATGGCATTGCCCCGGTTACAGTAGGTGGTACCACCATTGAAGCGACCGACCTGGTGCGCCGCTTATGGCTGAACAATGATCTTTACGGACTTACCTATAACCTGAATTACAAGCCGGATAATAACCTGGGCGTAACGCTTGGCGGTGCTTATAATGAATATAAAGGCGCGCATTATAATAACATCGAGTGGACACAGCAAAGCACCGATATCCCGCCGGATTATGAGTATGAGCGCGATAATGCTACAAAAACAGATTTCAATATATTTACACGGGCCGAATACCATATAGGCGATGTGTTGCTTTATGGCGACCTGCAATACCGGCACATCTATTATTCATTTTTGGGGTTCGATCAAAACCTGAACAGTGCGCAACAGGCAGTACAGCTTAACTTTTTTAATCCAAAGGCTGGTATCACCTATACCCTTACCGACCATAGTAATGTTTATGCTTCTGTCGCAGTTGGCAATCATGAACCTAACCGGAGTGATTATACCAATTCGCCGCCACAGCAACGTCCCCTGCCCGAAAACCTAAAAGATTTTGAGGCCGGTTACCGCTTTGGTAGTCCTGTTTTCAGCGGCAGCGTCAATGGCTTTTACATGCTTTACAAAAACCAGTTGGTACTCACCGGCGCGCTTGACTCCGTTGGTGAAGCCATCCGCACTAATATTAAAGACAGCTATCGTGCGGGTATTGAGGTGAGCGCACGGGTAAAAGTTGCACAGCCATTAAGCTGGTCTGTAAATGCTACGTGGAGCGTGAATAAAGTGAAAGATTTTCCGCAATTCCTGCAAAACTATGATACCGGTACTTTGGACGAAACGCAATATAAAAGTACGGACATCGCCTATTCGCCTAATCTGACAGCGTCAAGCGTGATCAGTTATCATCCATTAAAAAATGCTGAGATCGCTTTTATCAGCAAATATGTAAGCAGGCAATATTTGGATAATACATCCACTGTAAGCCGATCATTGAATGGTTATTTTGTGAATGACATCCGGCTTAATTATAATTTTAGCATAAAAGGTATTAAGAATATCGGCGTAGGATTGCTGATCAACAATATATTCAGTGAAAAATACCAGTCGGACGGTGCCACTTACCCAGATATTGAAGGCGGCAAAGTGGTGAATTACAATTATTTTTTCCCGCAGGCCCCAATCAATTTCCTGGCTTCGCTGAACATTAAATTTTAAATTGCGGTAACGCAAATATCACATTGTATTTTAATCACTTTGTTGATATTTGCGTTACTTAACCCGCTTTCTGATGAAGATCAAATACCTGTTTTTAGTATCGTTTGTTTTTGCCGTTTTCAATGCATCGGCTCAAACCCCCAAGAAAAAAGTATCACCGGTACTCCTAACTGCCGCTGCTCCTGCAACTGCTTCTGCTGAATTGCCCCGTCCAAAATTGGTGGTAGGCATCGTGGTTGACCAAATGCGATGGGATTATCTTTATCGTTTTTATGACCGCTATCAAAGCAATGGTTTTAAACGTTTATTGAACGAGGGCTTTAGTTGCGAAAATACACAGGTAGATTATATCCCCACTTTTACCGCCCCTGGGCACACCTGTATTTACACCGGTTCTGTACCCGCCATACATGGGATAGCGGGGAATGATTTTATTATACAGGCGACGGGTAAATCTGTGTATTGTACCGAGGATACCACTGTAAAAACCGTGGGAAGTAGCTCAAGGGCCGGCGAGATGTCGCCGCGCAACCTGCTGACCAGCACAGTTACCGATGAGTTGAGACTGGCCACCAATTTTCGCTCAAAAGTGATCGGTATTGCCTTAAAAGACAGGGGTGGGATATTACCTGCGGGGCATACGGGCAATGCTGCTTACTGGTTTGATGATAAAACCGGCAATTGGATCACCAGCACCTATTATATGAAGGAACTACCGCAATGGGTAAAGGATTTCAATGATCAAAAACTGGCAGAAACTTATTTGAAGCAAGATTGGACACCGCTTTACCCTGTAAATACTTATGTACAAACTTTGCCCGATGAATCTAAATACGAAGGCAAATTTAAAGGGACAGACGCACCCACCTTACCTGTAAAAACATCAGCGATATATAAAAGCTATGGGCTGGGTTTGATACGCTCAACCCCGTATGGTAATACCATCTCACTTGACCTTGCCGTGGCTGCCATTAATGGTGAACAATTGGGGCAGCATGATGTAACGGATTTCCTGGCTTTGAGCTTATCATCTACAGATTATATCGGGCACCAGTTTGGGGTCAATGCGGTTGAAATAGAAGATACTTATTTACGATTAGACCGCGAACTGGCTGCGTTTTTCACGTACATGGACGCTAAAGTAGGCAAGGGCAATTACACCGTTTTTCTGACTGCCGATCATGGCGCGGCACACAACACGGCGTTTTTACACGATCACGGGATCCCTGCCGACGTGTGGGACGATGGCGCTGTAAGAGACAGCCTGAACAAGTTTTTGTTGAATAAATACAAAGTGGAAAAGCTGGTGATCAGCCTGGGCAATTACCAGGTTAATTTTAATAACGCGACCATAAAATATGCACAGTTGAACAAAGATGCCATCATAAAGGATTGCATAGATTATTTGCAGCAACAACGTGGGATAGCTTTCGCGGTTGATATGCAACATGCAGAATCTGCAAGCATCCCCGAAGAACTGCGTACACGGATAGTAAACGGATACAGCCGGGAACATAGCGGAGACATACAGATCATATTGCAGCCCGGCTGGTTTACAGGTCATGGTTCAGGCGATAGCGGGCCGACAGGTACCACGCATGGCACGTGGAACCCTTATGATACTCATATTCCGCTGGTATTTATGGGCTGGGGCATCAACCATGGCCACCTCAACCGCGAAACTCACATGACCGATATTGCCGCCACAGTAGCCGCGTTATTGCATATCCAGGCGCCTAATGGAAGTATTGGTAAGCCGATAAGTGAGGTGCTGAAATAGAGCCTCACCCCAACCCCTCTCCGGTAGAGAGGGGCTTTTAAAATTTTCAAATTCGAAATTGATCCGCCAGCTGGCGGACGACATCTGAAATTATGAAGAAATACATATCTAAATTCCATTATCTAACCCAGGATCTGCCAAACCGGACACATGTGGGGCAGGTTCATATTGCTTGTCAATCGGGTGCAAATTGGATACAATACCGCTGTTTAACCAAATCAGACGATGAACTGATAGAAGAGATCAATGAGATAGCCGCTATCTGTGACGACTGGGGCGCTACGCTGATATTGACCAATCATTATCATTTACTCGACCGTGTTGATGCGCAGGGTGTGCATATCGAAGATTTTGATGCTGACCTGGTTGCTATCCGCGATCATATTGGTGATGATAAAACATTGGGGGCATCTGCGACCAATGTCGAGAGGCTGCTGCAGGTGCAGGATACTGGGGTTGTTGATTATTGCGGTTATGGTCCTTTTGCGCATACAGATACCAAACCCAATAATAAGCCATTGCTGGGTTTTGAAGGTTACCGAACCCTGCAAAATCACCCAGTTGAAATACCTGTTATTGCCGTTGGCGGCGTACAGTTATCCGATGTGGAGCCTTTATTAGAAACAGGCATTTATGGGATCGCTGTATCGGGCGCTATCAACCTGGCGCCTGATCCGGGAAGTATGTTAAAGGAGTTTTATCAGAAGATATATTAAGACCATAATTTTCAGTCATTTGCTAAAAACTAATTGATTATTTTTAGGTTATAAAACTAATCTCTAATTCACTAATCTCTACCACCGTGTCCTCGCATCATATTGTACGTGAAAAACAGGAACCCGCATTATTGGTGCTGGGATTGGATACTTTTCCAATGGAACTGTTAGGTCAGCTGCTGGAATGGAGCCCGACCGTTATAGCTACCAGGGACACTGCCGAAATGCTTCACGATCAGGGTATCAAGATAGATTGGATCATTGCAGACGATATGCAAAGGACATTGCAATCGGACATCAAACAAATGCCCGCCGGCAATGATTCAACAGCCGAAGCTGCTTTAAAATACCTGGTAACAAATAATTACCCCGCTGTTAATATCATTACTGACAACCTGCAACTCAAGGATTATTTGTTTTATACCGATAAGATAAACCTGGTGATATTCCAGGGTAACCAAAAGATCTACGCCGTTAATTCCGGCTTCAGTAAATGGAAACCCGCCGGGGAAATGCTGGAAGTACTGACTCACCCGCATGACCTTCATTTGAGCGGTTTGGAATCAATGGGCAACCACAGCTTCAGGACCACGCACGATGGGTTTTTCAGCCTGCAATTTGAGCACCCATTTTTATTTATAGCCGAAGGGCTTTAAATATTTGCAATAAATAACCATATAGTAAATCAGTCGTTTTCGTCAGTATTTGTAAAAATAGGCATGCCATTTGATCCGTAATTAGGTAGTATAGTAATTTGTTTGCTACATTTACTTATAAAAAGTGCCAGATGCGGCGGAAAATCTGTTAATTAGCTGTTCGTCCAAAACGGAAAATTATTGGTCGGCTTTTTGATAATTAACATAATAACCATTAAACCATTTGCACAATCAGTAGTCTAAAATTATATATTCAAGCATCCGGCCAAATACCACTGCTGAAAGAATTAATACTCATTAACATGAAAAAGACATATAAATATTTACTTACCATCGCTTTTAACGGGCTGTTATGCCTGTTTATAGCACTTCCAGCCGATGCCCAGCACAGAGATGGCGGTGGAGGAGGTGGGGGCGGCTCAAGATCATCCGGCAGCAGCAGTTCGGGTGGTGGCAGTTCAAGAGCATCAAGCGGAAGCTCAAACAGCAGCTCTGTTTCAAGGTCTTCCGGAAGTAACGGTGGCTCTTTTTCAAGGCCCCCCGGTAGTAACGGTGGCTACAGGCCGGCTGGCTCTTTTAACAGACCTTCAGTAAATGGCCATGTTGCTATAGCGCCCCCACGGGTTAATAGCCAGGGTATAAGGCCGACCTCTTATGGTGCTACCGGAGGATACAATGGTGGCAGGCAGGGTGCAGTTAATATAGCAACATCATCCAACGGACGTAGTTATGTAAATTCAAATGCCCGTAGTTATGTTGGCACCCGCGGTTATATAGGCGCAGGTGGCCGTGCATCGGTAGGTGTAGGTGGTCGTGGTTTTTCTGGTCCTTCTTATTGGAGAAACTCTAATTATTACCACTACTATCGTGGCTATTACAATACTTATTATGGCCCAAGATTAGGTTTCAGCATCGGATTTTTACCGTATGGCTATTATCCGTTCTACTTCGGTGATTACGAATATTTTTATAGCAATGGCCTGTACTATCAGTATGATAATAGTCAATATACCGTTGTTGAGCCCCCTATCGGCGCCGAGATCACTACTTTACCGGATAAAGCACAATCTATCGTGATCAATGGCCAACAGTATTATGAATTAAATGGTGTTTACTATCAGCCAATAACAAAAGATGATGGTAGTGTAACTTACGAGATTGCAGGTAAGGATGGCGAACTAAATACCAATACCGGTACTGATGTTCAGCAGGCCCCGCAAATTGGTGATATTGTTGATACTTTGCCACAGGACTGCAGAACGATCAAGCTAAACGGCGAAAAATTCTATGTATCCACTGATGGTTATTACTACCAGGATGCTCTAGATGCAAATCATAATAAAGTTTATAAAATTGTAGGTACTCCATCAGACGAGCCTCAAAATTAAAAGCTAAATAGAAATATAGAAAAGGGGATGATTTAGTTCACCCCCTTTTTTTGTGCCTTGCAGGAAGCTTTTACTGTTGAATGAATTGCTATAATAGTATTAACCCGGCTGCAATTAAATGGATAATTTTGACTGTTTAACAATCTGCAAAAAAACCATGACCAGGCATTTATTTTATTTATTGCTGATCGTGTTGGCTAACCCTGCTTTTGCAAGGGATAATCATCTTCGTTTAAAGTTATACAAGGCTAATAACCCTAAAATCCAATATGTTGGGCGGGTGGATTTTTCAGACCCGCAGAAGCCTAAATTCTGGTCGCCGGGTGTTTACATTAAATTTAAGTTTAAAGGCCCCGCTTTTGACCTGATCATCAATGACGAAGCGGATGGGAATAATCATAATTATGTGGAGATCGCTATTGATGATAACCCGCTGTTAAGAATAAAATTGGAGGGTAAAGTTAATGACCATAAGATCGCTTATGGGTTGGCTGATACCGAACATACCGTTACCATTTGTAAGGATACTGAATCTGGCATCGGCTACATGGAGTTTGTAGGCATACGGTGCGAAAAACTGCTGCCCCCGCCACCCCAACCAACCCGCAAAATAGAATATATAGGTGATTCCATTACCGCAGGTACCGGGATGGATGTTTCACAAATAGCTTGTGACGCGGGCCAATGGTACGATCAGCATAACGCTTATATGAGCTATGGAGCACTCACCTCGCGGGGGTTAAACACCCAATGGCAGTTGACCGCCGTCGCAGGCATAGGGTTAACTCAAAGCTGTTGCAATATGGATATTGTGATGCCAGAGGTGCTGGATAAGACCATCCTGCGGGATAATAAGATAGCATGGGATTTTAACCGTTATCAGCCCGATGTGGTAACTATATGCCTGGGACAGAACGACGGAATTATTGACAGCACCAAATTTTGCAATGCTTATGTTCAGTTTATTGGCGATGTAAGAAAGCATTACCCAACGGCGGATATTATCTGCCTAACCAGCCCAATGGCGAATGATGAACTAAGCGCTGTTTTAAAAAGGTACTTATCAGGCATTACCACTTATATGAATAACAACGGAGATAAGAAAGTGTATAAATACTTTTTCTCAAAAAGGTTCCACAACGGCTGTGGCGGCCACCCGGATATGGAAGAGCATGTGCAAATTGCTAACGAGTTGACTATTTATATTAAGAAGGTTGAGGGGTGGTGATTGACATAAGTGTTTAACAGAAAGACTTACGAAGTTTTTAAACGGCGGAGCCTTCAACGAGGCCTTTGAAAACAAATACATTCGAGTTAAACTTCGTAAGTCTAAAGTGGAAATTGTAATATCAAATTCGGATCAGGAATATTTAAAAGATATTTATCCTTCTCCGAATAGCGGCAAACGCCCGGGTAATCGCCATAACAACCTTCCATATCAAACATTAGCTGAAAGTGAAGGTGCGGTGGCCATTGGCCGTTTTCCTGTTGAGTACCAAACAGCCCGATCATTTGACCTTTGGGAATAAAATCACCCACGTTTAAACCATCCAGGCTCTCGCGGTTCAAATGGCCATATAGGGTGTAAAGCTCCAGGCCATCCAAATTGTGTTTCAGGATAATGGTTGGGCCGTAATCGCCTAAATGGTTATTATCTGCAAAGCTGTGGATGTGGCCGCTGAGGGGGGCATAAACTGGTGTGCCGGCATCGGCCCATATATCTATCCCAAGATGGAGGCGACGGGGTTCATCGCCGGTATTAAATAATTCGCTGCGGGCATATAAGGTGCGGTGTTCCATATAGCCGCCAACGCCATATCTGCAATGATGGGCGCTTAATTTACCAGTCACCCATACGCTGAATTTGTCGGTATCATAAATGGTCTCCGGGCTTAACTCCCTATTGGCTGCTGTAAAATCAAATTTAAACAGACGGTCGGTTGCAGGGTCGAAGTCGACTACCTTGCCAATTTCATCGGGATGGTTTTTTATGAAATCTTTTAATTGGATGTATTTATCCATTTATTCGTTAATGAAAGTCTCTCCGCCAGCTGGCGGAGGAGATTTAGAGGGGGCTGCCTTACTCCGTATCCGGCTGCCGCTCTTCCTTATTTATTTTTTCGAATATCTTATCCATACGCTCTACATAGGCGCTGGTATCGTCCACAAAAAATTCAAGCTGCGGAATGATCCTTACCTGGTCCTTGATACGTGCACCCAGTTTATATCGTATTTCGGATGCATGTGCTTTGATGGTATGGAGCGCCAATTGAGTATCAGTATTATTAAAAAAACTTAAAAATACCCTTGCAATGGCCAGGTCGGGCGTAACCCTCACCTTGGTTATCGTGATAAGCGTATTAGGCAACAGGTTGATCCCCTCGCGCTGAAATATAGCTGCCAGGTCCTGTTGTATTACTCCTGCAAATTTTTGCTGACGTTTTGATTCCATGGTAGTATTTTAAATTCTATTAATAAATCCTAAACTCTAATATTAAAGCGCCAACCGCACTGCACCAACCGTTCTTCAAATCTACAAATCCTCTTTGATCTCACCCAGTCTTTTGATACTTAAACGTGCACTAATGCCGGATGCGATCGCGGCTATACCCGTTACAGTTAAAAACACCAGGATAAAATCCACAAATTTTAACGCGACAGGGTAAGCATCAATAGCCGTCAGGTTATCACCGAATTTGATGAGGGCGAACTGCTCCTGCAAAATACAAAATATCAAACCCACTATCATCCCGGCGATACATCCGATAAAGGATATCATCATCCCTTCATAAAAGAAGATACGCTGTATCAGTTTCTTATCAGCACCCAGACTTGTTAAAATAGCGATATCCTTTTGTTTATCCATTACCAGCATGGTTAACGACCCGATGATATTAAATATGGCGATGATGAGCACAAATGTCAGTATCATGTATATAAACCATCTTTCGTAGTTTAAAGTTTTATAAAGACCTGCATTTTGTTCGTAACGGTTTTTTATAGTGAAAGTAGTGCCTACCTTGTCTGTGATATCTTTTTCTACGGCATTAAGATCGGTGCCTTTTTTATAATTCAGATCAATGGCCGAAACGTTTTTAGGCTCATTGAGCAGGTCGCGCATAAAATCAATGGGGGTAATTACCAGGCTGTTAAAATCCTGCTGGATGTTAAAAATGCCCGAGGGGTTGATGTACCTTACCTCAAACTCACTGGTGGGGTCGGCAGCACTTGAAGCGTCGCGCCGGGGCGAATAGATCTGCAGGGCCGAAAGCTGGTCGTGTATATTAACAGACAACTTGCCCTGTACCGTAGCGCCAATAACCGCCATGTAGCGGCCATCGGCTTTGAGGGTGAACGATCCCTTTTCAATAGTACTGTCTAATTGCCCGTTTTTTAAAAATTCATCACTTACGCCCATCACAGTGCCTATAAACTGCCCGGTTTGCCCGTACCTGATCAGTGCCTTTTCTTCCAGTACCTCTGTAAATGAGAATAACCTGGGGTCGTGGTGCAGGGCGTTAAAATAAGCGGTATTAGGATCAAAAGTTTTTCCCTGTTTGGGTTCGATCTTTAGCTCTGGGGTGAAATTACTGTATAGGTTAAGGATCACCTTCTCGAAGCCATTATATACCGATAAGATGATAATCAATGCCGCGCTGCCAATGAAAACCCCAAGCATGGATACACCCGAGATGATATTGATGGCATGCATCTTCTTCCTCGAAAACAGGTACCTTTTAGCTATGTAGATGGATGTATTCAAACTGATTGAGGATTAGGATTATTTAGCCACTTGGGAATTTGCTTATAACAAATGAATAAAAATATTCCTATTGCCCACATAAATAAATTAATTTGACCACCAAAAACATGCTGACCCGTGTGGGCATATTGGAATTTTACAACAAAATTAAATACGTCATAGTGAAAAAAGAAGGTTGACTTATTATCCGCTTTTAAGTAAACTATTGACAAGTCGAGCCCTAAGTTGTTGACCACTAAAAAATCTGATAGCCTCAAACCTATTCCAGAAAGAATGCTAAAAATCGAATTGATTAGTAAAACCAGCTTGTAATCTTTAATGGTTTTCTTTCTTATCAAAAAGGAAATGTTAACACTGAGAATAAAAAGGTAAAGTGTTAAAAAAACTATCCCACCAATTCCACCAAGGTTAAAGTTATTTAGTATATCACTAATATTTATTAAAAAATTCATGCCTACGAGTAAGCAGATAAAAGCTAAATAAATTAAAATCGCTTTTATAAAATAAATTACTTTACGAGTGCCCATAACTGTAGCCTTTACTTAAAAAACGGATTGTGTTTCTTCTCAAAGCCAATGGTAGTTTCGGGACCATGACCGGGATAAACCGTACAATCCTCAGGTAAGGTAAACAGTTTTTCGCGGATATTGCGGATCAGCTGGTCGTAATCCCCGCCCGGCAGATCTGATCGTCCTATACTCCCCCTGAATAATACATCGCCGCCTACTAGTAAATTATCAGCCTCATCATAGAAACAAAGATGTGCAGGCGAATGGCCGGGCGCGAAGATGAGCTGTAATTCTGTATTCCCGAATGTAACAGTCCCTGTCTCGGGCAGGTAATGATCGGGTACAGGTGAAAGTTCATAACGGATACCCATTTGAGGCGCATAAGCTGGTACCGCTTCCAGGATGTACAGTTCGCCCTGGTGAAATTGTGGCTTTAACCCGTACAGATCAAACACCAATTTATTACCCAGCACATGGTCTATGTGGCAATGAGTATTGAGTAACAGCACGGGCTTTAGTTGAGTATCCCGGATAAAATTGACCACCGCATTTTGCTCCGCGGCGGTGTACATACCGGGGTCAATAATAGCGCACTCGCCCGTCTCATCATATAAAATATAGGTGTTCTCCTGATAAGGGTTATTTGCAAATGATCGGATTTTAGACATGTTTTTATTGTTATCCGTAAGTATTTAATTATGTCAGCCGCAAACTAATCTCTTCTGCCAAAAGAAAAAGCATGCGATATGCGCAGGGCAATTATATTAGTTGAAGGATCGCCATTAACAAATGCATGTTCATAACGCAGGCTGATGTTAAACCGTATCCACCCCGACGGTTGAAAAAGGTATCCAAACCCCAGCCCGGTTGTTGGCCCGGCTACTTTCTGGTTAAGCGGATTACCGTCAGCCTGGTAAAGCGGGTTGCCATTATCGTTCGACTTCTGGATGTCGGTATCGCCAAAAGTATAGCCTAATATTGGTTCAAGGTACCAACCATAGTCGTTTGATTTGGTAAGTAGTTTGCGGTACCCAACCAAACAGGGGCCCATGTAAAAATGGTTGTCGTCCTGGCTGAATACATAGATCCCGCCTTCTATAGTTACCGCGCTGGTTTCATTGATCTGGATGCCAAAATTTAAAAATGAGCCAAAACCGGTAGATGAAACATTTTGATCTTTTAACGTACCGAAACCCGTTGGCACTGCCGTTTTGGTTATTAAGTGTGCAACCTCTATCTGCGCGTAAGCAGCAGAACAAAGGCAAAATAAAAGCGGAGTTAAAAAGAGTTTTTTGTTTAAGCGCATTATCAATTCCCCTTCCACCTGAAAGTTTTGATCATCGTATCTACGTCCTTCTTCACAAAATTTAATACCGGTTGTATCGAATCAATGCGCGGTGTGGAGTTGAAATATAGTGCGCCGCGCATGTAGTTCTTTGTGCTATCGGTAATATAAAATTGGATGGATGATGCCGCGTTGCCGTCAATAGAATAATAAACGCCATAAATTTTACGCTCGGGGTTATGAATTATGCCCTGGTCAATCGCGGTTGCTTTTACGGTGTGTTTAAAAGCGAATTTTCGTGCATCTTCGGTAAGCTCGTCAAATACCTTTTTCGAGGTGATGCTTTCGTAGCTTAAATGCAGTGTGCCGTTAAATTGAGGGAACTGCATATTTAACAGGTAATTCATATTCAGCAGTTTTTTATCTCTCCTGTACTTAGTACTATCTTTTTCCATCACCGCGTATTTTGGATAAATGAAAGTAAAAGGATAGGGGCCGTTAAATTGCTGGTACTCTTTTTTTGGAAAAACGATCCTGAAATACCCTCGCGGCTTGGGCGAATAATCCGAATTTCCGCTACATGCGGCGAACAACAATAAAACGGGTAATAGCAATAATACAAGCTTCTTCATGGATACTTTTGTTTTGATGTCCATATTTCCCATGCCTTTTCAGCCTGCAATATTAACATTTCAAGCCCGTTTTTTGTAGTAGCACCCCGGTCTTCCCCTTTTTTCAAAAATAAGGTTTGTTCGGGGTTATATATCAGGTCGTATAATAGATTTTCATCCGTGACAGCATCATAAGGTATATCCGGGCATTCATCAACATTTGGATACATGCCTACCGGGGTAGTGTTAACGATCAGTTTATAATCCCTAATGTGATGTGGCTTCAGATCGCTGAATAACAGATGACCCGGGATGTGTTTCCGGGTGACTGATTTAAAAGGAATACCCAGGTTATCCAGCACACATTTTACTGCTTTAGCTGCACCGCCATCACCCAATACCAGCGCCTGGTCGTGATAGTTTTTAAGTATGGGCTTTAATGACATTTCGAAGCCATAAATATCCGTATTATATCCTTCGAGCTTAAAATCATGTCCTTTAATACCTATTTCTCCCGAAAATGCAGCCATCACCGGGCTTTCTGCCGTAATGCGGATACAGTTTACAGCCCCGGCATTACGTGCATCGTGTTCTATCCAGTCCAGGTATTTTAAAACGTCTATTTTATAAGGAACGGTCACATTTAAGCCGCACAGATCGGGATGTTTTTTTAGTAAAGCAGGCAGATGACTGATATGCTCTATCGGGAACAGATCGTATTGGGCGTCATTAATTTTCTCTCTTTCAAACTTTTCGGTAAAGTATTTTTTTGAGAACGAATGAGAAAGCGGGAAGCCGATAAGCCCATAATGTTTCATGTGGTAATATTAAGAAGAAAGGATGGTATTTTGTTGCCAGGTGTTAAAATTATAGCGTAAATCGGGATTAAGGTTTCCTGCCCGCAATCATCATGTGCGGACTCAATGAAAGCAGCGCCTGGTCATTTTCCGTAAGCTTCAGCAATTCCATAATAGCTTCTTTCTTTTTGACGTCGCCTCTGGTTTCGAAATAGTTTTTATCCAGCCAGATCATGCCTTCAACGGCATATGTGTCTATGTAAGTTAACCCTGCTTCTTCCAGCTCGCTACGCAATTGTAATGGCCGGTGATAATAGGCTGATGGCAATATACCCGGCATATTTTCAGGCGGATTATGCAGGCCGGTGGTTAACTCCTCCCGGCACATTTCATACAGTGCAGGATGATGAATAAACCCATTCAACAGCCCGGCAATGGATGATGCGGAATGATTGATGGCGAAACCAAGCACAACACCATTCGGCTTTAAGGCCCGTTTAGCTTCGACAATGGATTTGATGCGGTCTTCTTTTAGCTGCAGGTGATATAAAGGCCCGTGTAAGATCACTACATCGGCAAAATTATCCTGGAACTCCAGTTTACGGGATTCACCCAAAATGCTTTTGAACGGCTTTTTTGCTTTTGCTGATCGTTTATTGGCTTGTTTGATGTGCTTTTCAATAGGGTCAACTAAATATACTTCATGCCCCAAACTTGACAGCCATTCAGAATAAACACCCGGTCCGCCACCGACATCTATGATCACGCCTTTTTTCTTCGGCAAATATCGCCCTATCAGGTCTTTATTTCGTTCCAGTTCCAAAGGGCCCAGGCCAAGCTCCAACCGGTTTTCTTCGGATGTTTGAGCATAGAAATTGTCTATTTTGGAGTCGATGAGGTTG
The DNA here is from genome assembly GCA_013286565.1 of Bacteroidota bacterium. Taxonomy (GTDB): domain Bacteria; phylum Bacteroidota; class Bacteroidia; order Sphingobacteriales; family Sphingobacteriaceae; genus Mucilaginibacter. Next base: position 6,734 of record JABDFM010000057.1, on the reverse strand, counting down.
GATGGAGGCATAATTAAGGGCTTATATAAAAAAATGAATATACTTTTTTTATGTATATTTGAGTATGACAATCGAAATAAAAGCACCGGTCACAAAAGAAAAAGTGCAGGAAGCAATTGATCTGCTTTCTAAGGAGATTCCTAAAAAAAGCCTGAAGCAACACTTTGGCAAACTAAAGAGAAATTTAGAGGGGCTTGAATATCAAAAAAAGGTTAGGGATGAGTGGGTTTAACTTTGTTGCTGACACTAACTTTTTGATAGATGTACATGAAGGAAAAGATAAAGTCATCCCATTTTTAGATGGGACAGTAATTATATCTGTTATTTCAGAGATTGAACTCCTGGGATGGTATAAGCTAAGCGAAGAAGAGAAACAAAAGCTCCGTTTGTTGTTAGACGACTGTATTATTTTTGAGCTTACTACCGAGATCCGCAAATTAGCAATTGAAATAAGACAGCAAAAAAAGATCAAAACCCCGGATGCCATTATCGCAGCAACTGCAAAGTACCTTCAAATCCCTATCGTTAGTTCTGATAAAGGACTTAAGAATATTTCTGGTATCGAATTAATCTTATTATGATCGAAAAGTTTAACAAGCCAATAAAAGTATTGTTAGATATACAATTATAAACCCAAAAAATGATCGAACGTATCGCTTCTGATACCCAACCTTAGTGTTTCCAGCGGGATCACGTCAGAAGGGGCAATATTACCCAGGCTCACATTGGCGCCGATCAGCTTAATAAACCAAACTTGTTGCGCTTTTTGCGGAGCTTCCCAGATGATCTTTTCTTCAGGTATTTGTGTCAGTATTTCATCAACCAGGCCCTGCCTTACTTCTCCTGAATCGCGGTAGATACCAACGTTGCCGCTCTCGCGTGCTTCGGCAATTACTTTCCATGCGCCGGCTTCCAGTTCGGCAGCCATCAGCTTGATCCATTTATAGGGAGCAAATATCTTTTGGATATCTTTCGACCCAACTTCGGAGATAACGGTAACTTGCTGGCTCAGTTTGCGGATATATTCGCATTTTTCTTCGTGCTCTATTTCTATCGAGCCATCCGATACTTCGGCATATTGCATTTTATATTTATCCAGTATGCGGCAGTATTCGTCAAATTGCCCGCGTGCAATAAAGGCCTCAAATAAAGTCCCCCCAAAATACACCGGGATGCCTGCCTCGCGATAGATCTCCAGTTTTTCATCCAGCTTAGGGGTAACATAAGAAGTAGCCCAGCCCAATTTAACAAGGTCGGTATATGGTCCGCCTACTTCTATAAAATCCTCCGCCTGGCGCAAACTAAGCCCCTTATCCATCACCATGGTAATGCCACTGTCACGGGGTTTAACAGTGCGGTCAGGAATGTTGCTTAATGGGTAATTCATGGGTTTTGATGCAGAGTCAGTAATATTTATGATGGCAGAATCCATAGATGTCACATTTGGTTATAGACTATAACAAAAAGTTCTAATGGAAACAAAGGTCTATAAAAAAAACCAAAACTTTATAGGATTTTGGTTTAATCAATGTAAAATCTTAGTTATGGGTTGATTGAGTTGGACTAAGTTGATTAGGTGAATGATTTTAAACTTAATCAACCATTCACTCAATCAACCTAATCAACCAATTTATTTAGTGTACCTATTAATAATATCTACGATCACCTTATTCTTTTGTAATTGCGGCAGATAGTCAAACAGAATATAGTGCTTTTCCGGGTCCGAAGCTAAAGCCAGTTCTAAAAAGTTCAATGCTTCTTTATAATCGCCTTTGGCAAATAAATAGGCTACCATGCGGTAGTATAATTCGGCAGCGTCAGGGTTGTTTTTTATCGCCTGCGACATCACCTCAATCGCATCCACCAAACGGGTTTGCTCATATAAGATGGATGAGTAATCCAACCAGGCATCCACATCTATCGGATTCAATTCCACCACTTTTTCGTAGGCCTGTTCAGCCTCTGTCATGTGGCCCAGTTTATATTCCGCATCGGCAATGGCAAACCAGTAATCTGCGTTAGCAATATCCAGGTCTAAGGCTTTTTTGTAAAAGTGCAGGGCCTCAAAATAACGTTCCTCAAAATCAAGGGTAACACCAATCCCGAACCAGGCATCAGCAAGTTTAGAATCCATTTTTACGGCTTTTTTGTAAAAGGCGCGAGCATCATCCATCTGCTCCAGCTTTTCGTAACACTCGCCTATGGCGCAATAAGTGTCTGCGTTGGGTTGCTCGTACTCAAAAGTCTGGCGGTAAACTTCAATGGCCTCGGCGTATTTTTCCAGGTTGACCAGTGCGTTACCTTTATTGAAATAAGCTGATGCAAAGCTGTCTTTTATCAGGATCGCATAGTCATAAGCATCTATCGCTTTTTCAAACAGGCTCAACTTGGTGAAGGCGTTACCCAGGTTATACCATGCCGCATAGCTATAAGGCTCGCTGTCGATATATTGCTGGTAAAACTGTACGCTCTCCTCCTGGTTGTCCATCACATCATAGCAGAAAGCCAGTTCATATAAGGCGTCCTGGTTTTCCATGTTCTGTTTAAGGCACAGTTTCAGGTAAGTGATGGCCGTATCATAATCGCCCATGTTTTGATAAACGTAGGAGATATGCAGCAGTATTTCGTCCGTTTCCTCGGCAAGCTCCAACGCTTTTTCATAGTTCTCCAATGCCTCGGCATAGCGTTCCATGTTTTCGTACAGGTTACCCCGGATGATGTAGATATCCGGGTCAGAGGCCTCCAGCATAGCCGCTTTTTCGAGCGCTACGAACGCATCGCTGACGCGGTTCGTGACGACCATCAATTGGGCTTGCTTGATTAGGAATACGGCGGCAAACGGATGCTGGTTCACAGCATATTCCACCACCTGTAGGGCTTTCGCCGGATCATTCTTTTCGATGTAGTAGTCGATAATGTTCTCAAACGCCTGCGCATCAAAAAAATACTGATCATGATTACGAATCATTTCTTCGTAACGTTCAACTGAAAACTTGGGATCTTCAGTGAAACCAAATTCAAATTCTTCTTCCATTCAATATATTTTTCAGAACGCGAGCCGCCAGTTTACCCAACAAACAATCGGGGTTTCTGGGCTTTTGCTGACTCAAATTACAACAAGTATATATCCCTAATGGAATTTAGTTTTCAACATTCAAACATTTTTAACACGGGTTTTTGCAAGTGCCTGATAGTAAATGAAAAACATTTCAGGGTTTTGGCCGGGCAAGAGATGAGTTGATAGTAAATTGCCTTAAAGATTTTACCTTTGACAAAAATACGAATTATGAGCCTTAATATTCAAGGGATACTAAACGATTTACATATAAACGACAATAATGAGGCGTTTAGTACAGGTAAACAATGGGGAAGCAGCGAGGGTGCGAGCGTAAAAGCAATCATTTCGCCTGTTGACGGTAAAAAAATAGCTTCGGTTAAACTGGCTACAGAAAGCGACTATAATAAGGTAGTTGCCCAGGCGGCGGAAGCATTTAAACAATGGCGTACCGTGCCGGCCCCAAAACGCGGCGAAATAGTGCGCCAGGTTGGTGAGGCATTACGCAACAAAAAGCAGGAATTAGGTGCACTGGTATCCTACGAAATGGGCAAAAGTCTGCAAGAAGGCTATGGCGAGGTGCAGGAAATGATAGATATCTGCGATTTCGCAGTGGGCCTGAGCAGGCAGCTTTACGGGTTAACCATGCACTCCGAAAGACCGGAGCACCGCATGTATGAGCAATACCATCCATTGGGTATAGTAGGTGTAATTTCGGCCTTTAATTTTCCTGTAGCGGTTTGGAGCTGGAATGCCATGCTGGCCTGGGTTTGCGGGGATGTTTGTATCTGGAAACCATCCGAAAAAACACCATTAACCGCTATTGCCTGCCAGCACATTGCGCAGGAGGTTTTTGCAAAGAACGATGTACCCGAAGGCGTTTCCTGCCTGGTAATAGGCGACAGGATCGTTGGTGAATTAATGTCGAACGATACACGCGTTCCGTTAATATCGGCCACAGGCTCAACCCGGATGGGTAAAGCAGTGGGCGCGGCAGTAGGCGCGCGTTTGGGTCGTAGCTTATTGGAGTTGGGTGGTAACAACGCCATCATTGTAAGTCAACATGCTGATCTGGATACCGTGCTGGTAGGTGCTGTATTTGGCGCGGTAGGTACTGCAGGTCAGCGCTGCACTTCTACACGCAGGTTGATTATTCACGAAAGCGTTTATGAGCAGTTCAAACAAAAAATAGTTAAAGCATATGGGCAGATCCGCATCGGAGACCCTTTAGATCAGCATAACCACATGGGGCCGCTGATTGACGAGGATGCCGTTAAAATATATCTTGATGCTATAGAAAAATGCAAAGCCGAAGGCGGTAAATTTGTGGTTGAGGGCGGCAGGTTTGAGGCTGAAAACTTAACAGGATGCTATGTAAAACCATGCATCGCGGAAGTGCAGAACAGTTACCAAATCGTACAACACGAGACTTTTGCGCCGATACTTTATCTAATAAAATACAGCGAACTTGAACAAGCGATTGAAATGCAAAACGGCGTTCCGCAAGGGCTGTCATCTGCTATCATGACCAATAACTTAAGAGAGGCCGAGCAATTCCTGTCTTACGCCGGTTCTGATTGCGGCATTGCTAATGTGAACATAGGCACATCAGGCGCTGAAATAGGCGGCGCTTTTGGTGGCGAGAAAGAAACAGGCGGAGGCCGAGAATCAGGCTCTGATGCCTGGAAGGTTTACATGAGGCGTCAAACCAATACTATTAATTATTCAACCAAATTACCATTGGCACAAGGAATTAAATTCGACCTGTAGCTTATACCATATAAAATCAATGTACATATTCCGCAAATACTTTATAAGCTTCATTATTGCCGGGGCATTACTTTCGGGCCTGAATAGCTTTGCTCAAACACAGCCTGTTCCTGAACCTGATCCGCCCAAAAACTGGCATACGCTCGACCTGAAAACTGACGGCTATTTTGGTATCAGTTTAAAACAAGCTTATGATTTCCTGAATGGTAAAAAGAGTAAAACTGTGATAGTGGGTATCATTGACAGCGGTATTGATACACTGCAAAAAGATCTGCAAGGCGTTTTATGGATCAATACAAAGGAAGTTGCCGGCAATGGCCTCGATGATGACCATAATGGTTATATCGATGACATACATGGATGGGATTTTTTAGGCGGTCGGGGTGGTAAATGCGATTTTAGCGAGACCGAAGAGGAAGTAAGGGAATATAACAAGCTGAAGGCGAAGTATGGATATCTTATGCCTGATTCGACCAACCTGAATAAAAAGGATTATGCTTACTGGAAACGTGTAAAAACTGAGTATGATTCAACCATAGTAAAGGCGCGTGCTGAGATCAGCCAGCTATCGCCTATTGTGACTGCTATGGTTGAAACCAGCGGTTATATCAGGCATGCCTTAAAATTAAAGAACAACCAGACGTTTAATAAATCAGATGTACAGAACTTAAAAGTAAGCAATGATACCCTTGCTGAAGTTAAAAACTTATGGACCATTGCCTTTACCGATGAAGTTTCAACCAGCACCAATGTTAAAGTGATCAAGGAGCTGAGCGAATACATGACCAAGCTTAATAACGATATTAGTCCCGATCTGGAGGCGCGCAAGCGGATAGTGGGTGATGATCCGGATATCCTGAAAGATAAACCTTATGGCAATAATATCCTGAAATATCAGGATGCTTCGCACGGAACAGATGTAGCAGGATTGGTAGGAGCCATTCGAAACAATGGCTATGGCATTGACGGGATAGCCGACAATGTGAGGATAATGGCCATTAAGGCAGTGCCGATCGGGGATGAGTACGACAAGGACGAAGCTAACGCCATCCATTACGCAGTTGATAATGGCGCGAAGATCATTAACATGAGCTTTGGCAAAAAGATATCACCCCATAAGGAATGGGTTGACGAAGCATTTAAATACGCTGCAGCGCATGATGTGCTTTTGGTACAGGCGGCAGGGAATGATAACCAGGACGTAGATGCGAAGCCAGATTATCCGAATGATATTTTTGCAGATGGCTCGTCTGATGATGCAGATAATGTGATCAACGTGGGGGCATCTGGTCTAAAAATGGACGAGAACCTGGCAGCCACTTTCAGCAATTACGGCAAGAAAAATGTCGACCTTTTTGCACCGGGCGTAAAAATCACTTCTATAGATTCTGATGCGGAGCTGATCACTGATGATGGCACCAGTTTTTCGGCACCGATCGTATCGGGCATCGCAACTTTGATACTGGAATATTACCCTGATCTAAGCGCCAGGCAAATCAAACAAGCTATTATGCAGTCAGCCCAGCCATTAACAGGTCTCCAGGTATTAAAACCTGGTACTAAGGATAAAGTGGATTTCACCACCTTATCTAAAACAGGCGGGGTTGTGAATGCTTTAAAGGCATTGCAAATAGCCTCAAAAATGACAGGCGAAAGGAAACAATAAGGGTTAATAAACCAGTGTCCACTTTTCAGGGCGTTCCATTTTTTAAATGCGAAACACTTTGGAACGGTATCAAAAGTTAAACAAATTAACTCATAAAACTACTCTCGGCTACTTCACTTTGATCAGGTAATGACCAGCAACATTTAAGTTTGATGTTTTATCATTTTTTACATTGAAGCTAAAATCATTGATCTGGAAGGTGACATTGTAATGCTGTGTCTGCCTGCTTATATTTAACGCTCT
>JABDFM010000056.1 GCA_013286565.1 Bacteroidota bacterium | reverse complement strand
ATAATCTATTGCAGTTTTAATACCATAAGTATTGGAAGTAGTGATATAATTCCCTTCGATATCGGCAAAGCCTGTAACCTTGATCCCCCGCAGCTTGGTAAGTTTTGCCTGGGTAAGTTCCTCGCGGTCTTCTTCTGTTAAGTCGGCATTATCATGCTTAGGGAAGCCAAATTCGGTCGCTCCGCCCTGTTCGCCCACTGGGAAGGTGATTGTAAAGGTTTCCTTCTTTTTGCCGCGGGTATCAATAGCTAAAGTAAAGCCCGCGTTTAATATTCGCGCCTGTTCGCTAAAATCATTGATACGGATAGCCACATATAGGTTTTCCTTATCGTTGGCCAGGCTGTAATTGAGCTGTTTCTCGGTGTTAAAGTAGCGCAGGCTATCGCCCCATTCTTTCAGGTCGCCATCTATAGTTATGTTGGCTGGCGGGGCCTGCAATATATTTTGAACGGCCTTGGTTTGAGCCTTGCAAAAACCTATAACCGACAGTTGCATCAGGCAAACGCAGTATAAACGGGGGTAAAAACTTTTCATGAAGTAAATGTGATAAATATTTGATGGTTTTATGAGACTGTAAACATCATTTTAGCTGTTTTATTATTGAATTTAGGTAAATTTGTCATTACATATGCCAACCGAAGTACAGGAAGAAACCCTTACCCTTGAAGAGATACTGTAGAGCCTCAAGGAGATGCACCGCCTTGTTTTATGGAACGATGATATCAACACCTTTGACCATGTGATCTATTGCATGATGAAATACCTCGACTACTCGGAAACGCAATCAGAAAAGATCGCCTTCAAGGTACATAACGAGGGTAAATGCGCCGTGCTGGAAGGATCATTTAACGAAATGGAGATCTACCGCAAAATATTGCAGCAGGAAGGCCTGACGGTCTCGGTTGAGTAAATAGAAACCCAGTATTTGTGTTATCTGTACACTATTGGGTATTGCAGATCATTTCCAGCTCTTAAAACTGCCCGCCGTGCGTAGTTTAAGAAGTTTTGATGTAATTTTCAAATTAAGTTTCTGCTATTTTATGTTAAAAAAATGTTGTGTTTTGTGCCTGAAATTTAAATTTCTGGGGCTAATGTTAAATGAAAAATAACATTCGGTTAAGTAACTTGTAAAAGCATAAAATTCAGTTTTTATACAGAATTGAAAAGGTTTCTTTGCGCAAAATGCAAGCGTTAATGAGACAAACTTTTACTTTTCTGGCCCACTTTTCTTCATCATTTTTATCTGCCAAATCAAGCAATATTTTAAAGAGGCTTACTTTAATTATTGTCTTATTTTTTGGTTTTAACGCCATTGTAAACGCGCAAACAATTAAAGGCAATGTTACCGACGCAAAAAACGGTGAGATACTGATTGGCGCCACGGTTCATATCGAAAAAGATAATGTCCAACTGAACGCCACCGTTAAACTCGATGGCGTTTACACATTTAAAAACGTACCCGCCGGGGTTTATAAACTACAGGTAAGATTTGTGGGATATAAAACTACTAAGGAATATACGGTGGAGGCAACACCATCGGGTACTGCTGTTTTAAATATTTCAATGATTGATAATTCATCTGTGCTGAATGAGGTGACGATCACCGAGCATGCCAGCAAGGAAAGTGACAGATCGGCCAGGAATGATGAAAAGAATGCTAATAATACGATGAACGCGGTTTCGGCCACCTCCATCGCCATATCGCCCGACGTGTTGGTTTCCAATGTATTAAGCAGGGTTTCGGGTATCTCGGTTGACCGGGGCAATACCGGGGATGCGCAACATGCCATTATCCGCGGCATGGATAAACAGTATAACACTACTTTGATAAACGGGGTTAAAATTCCCAGTCCTGATAATAAAAACAGGTATGTGCCTTTGGATATTTTTCCGGCTGACCTTATCGAAAAGATAGAGATATCTAAATCACTTACACCCGATATGGAAGCTGACGCATCTGGCGGTGTAATTAACCTGGTAATGAAAACGGCCCCTGATAAGTTAAGAATAGAAGGCTATTTTGGCACGGGGTACAGCCAGTTATTTTTAGACAGGGGTTTCACGAGCTTTAATACAGCTACCGTACATGCTAAAGCCCCCGGCGAATCATTACCGCCGCTTGGTTATGCATCCATCAGTGATTTTCCATACCAAAACCTGCTGACCAAAACAGGGAATCCCCCACCTAATGCTGATGCCAGCTTAACCATTGGTAATCGTTTTTTAAATAACAAATTGGGAGTTATTTTCTCGGGTACCTATCGTAACGAATATGCGGGCAATAATACTTTTCAAGTGGTGCAAACCCATACTGTAGGGACAGCCCCTGATGTTAATTCTCAAAACTCAGAAACCAATTTCCAGGACTCCTACAATCGTAAGTATTCATCACAATTAAGCAGGTTAGGGGCGATCGCATCGATCGATTACAAATTCGACGAGAATAACTCCATTAATTTATTTGGTACTTATCTGCAACTGAATGAGTACAGGGTACGCCAGACACAGGATTTTGTTTACGGCGGATATTCATACCTGGGGTACCATTATACAAACGAGATAGATAACCTGACCGAAACCAGGAGCGACCTGCAAAATATTTACAATGTGACCCTTAAGGGTAAGCACAAGCTAAGTAATGCTTTCTCATTTGACTGGACCGTGGCAAATTCACAAGCTACCCACAAGCAGCCTGATATTGCAGAGTTTAAAACAAGGTATAATACCAGTCCGGATACGGTTGTAGCTCATGGTTATAGGCAAGAGCCTACACCGGGTATGCCTGGCAGTTCAACATCTGTAACTCCGGATATCATTAACGGCCCTACGTATGTAGGTGATGAATCAAGAATATGGACGCATAATACGGATAAGGACATTTCGGGGTATTTAAACCTTCATTATGATACGAAGATTTTCGGCCGCTCAGCCTTGTTTTCTGCAGGGGGGATGTTCAGGCATAAAACCAGGGATAATTTTGTGGATAGTTATGGTTTGAATCATGGCTCCGATCCAGGTTCTCCTACTTCCGACGAAGTATATGTTTCGATCCCCGATTCAAGATTTCAATTTAACTCACCTGATTATGCCCGTGGTTCATCTTTCAGTGATCCCGGAGTGTACACCTTTACTGAGAATGTGCAGGGCGCGTATGGTATGGTTAAATATCTGATCAGCAACCGCCTGGATGTTATATTTGGTTTAAGGGCCGAGAATACCTATCAAAACTATATTTCTTCATTACCGGCAACATTTGCAGGGAAAACGGGAACTATTACCTATACAGATTATTTGCCAAGCATCAATGCGAAATATGACCTGGCCGATAACCAGGCGGTCAGGGCATCTTACTATCAGTCAATTTTACGGCCGGCTTTTGCGGACCTAATTCCATACCCTGATGCAACAAGCGAAACCTATGTGGTTAAGGGGGACCCTAATTTACAGCATACCACTGTTGATAATTATGACCTGCGGTATGAGGCATTTCCGGGAGCTTTAGATGAGTTTTTGATAGGCGGTTTTTTTAAATACCTGATCAATCCTATCGAACAGCAATTTACAAATGGAACTGGTGAAAGCTTGTACCTGAAGCCTGTAAATCTGGGGAATGCGCATAATTACGGATTGGAGCTTTCGGCGAAGAAGTTCTTTGGGGATATTGGTGTATCATTCAATTATACCTACACGCAATCGCTTATCACCTCACTAAAAAGGATTGATGTAACCAACGTAGGTCCTGAATACCGTGATCAAACCCGGCCATTACAGGGGCAGGCTGCCAATTTAGGCAACTTTTCTTTACTGTATAAAAATACAAGGAATGGAATAGACGCTCAGTTAGCCTTGTCCTACAAGGGCGAAACGATACAGGCTGTATCACAGTATTATAACCTGGATACCTGGGAAAAGGCTTCTACCAATCTTGATTTTTCTGCTCAAAAAACTTTTGGCAAACGGTATGTGCTGTTTGTAAAGGTTAATAACATCCTCAACACACCGTACGAATTATTTATTAAGCAAAATAACACCTATAACTACACCGGTATTTTGAAATATCCGCACCAGGAAAGTCCAAATTATACTACGGTGGAGTATGATCAGTATTACGCCCGCTACAACTTAGGGTTCAGGTTCAAATTTTAATCATCAATTAATTTAACAATAAAAAGCAATAACAATTAATCATTAATTCATCAGTCATGAAAAAACTACAATTTATTACGTTATGTCTATCACTTTTAGCCCTTGCATCCTGCAAGAAAGGTGACAAAGCTGTGATATCGGTTCCCCAAATATTAGTGGGCAAGCCAATCAGCAATACAAGTACTTTAACGGCAGGAACCTATAAAGGTACCATGCTTGCTAATCAAACTTACACTGTTAGTGGTGATATCACTATCAACGCAGGTGATACCCTTTTGATCCAGAAAGGTGTTAAGATCAACATGACCAATGGCGCTAATTTTATTGTAAATGGCGATTTGATCAGTTTAGGTACTAAAGACGCCCCGGTTATTATTACCGATCCGCGCAGGTCTAAAACTACCGGTTCATCTACCGTTGCTACCGATTCAGCTTACACAGGCGGATGGGGTGGAATTTACGCCAGCAACACCGCTAAATTGGTGGTGATCAAATGGACACACCTTGATTTTGGTGGTGCAGCTTTAAAGGCCCTTCCTTTTATGGGAACAGGTTTGAAAGCAGGTAACCAGTACATTTTATACTTCGAAAACCCGAATGGCGTATTTATCCTGGAAGATTCATGGTTGTATGGCTCACCTGATGATGCAACCCGTTTCTACGGGGGTTACTATAACATCATGAGAAACACGATGGAAAAATGCGGCAGCAACGGCGGCGATGGTTTCAATGCTAAAGGAAGCGCTGTTGGTAATATGGCTTATAACCTCATTATAGGTGGTGCAACCAATGGTACAAAAACTGCAAGCGATGGTACTACTGCAGGCGAGTGCCAGTTCACCATGTATAATAACACTTATGTGAATGATGGTTTCAGGAACAATGGCGTTTACGGTGCAAGAAGTGGTTCTGTTGAGATCGAAAACAACTCAAGAGCATTGGTTTACAATAACCTGATAGTTGACTGCGATTTTGGTGTACGTATAGCAGGCGGCCCTGGTGGCGCTAAGGTGTATCTTGCCGATACACTGTTTAACGCTTCTGATGCGATCACTAAAACCGCTTATGGTTACAATTATTATTATGCTGATAACTTAGACATGGCTAATCAGTTTGTACCTACAAGCGTTGCCCAGGCTGTAGTTACCCATCCGCAATCTACAGACATTCCTAATATGGCGGCTTTCTTAGGTGCGACTTATACCTTCGGATTTGTTTATGATGGCAGCTCATTAGTTGGCAAAAACAATCCATTGTTCCAGAACTATCCATTGCCTGCCCCTACTAATTTCTGGATCACACAGGCATCTGTTGATAGCTATAATTTCCGTTTGCAATCAGGCTCACCAGCTGCAGGTAAAGGAACAACTGACGCCACCAAGATCGCAGCTATCACTACCGGTATCCCTCTTGATGCAAACTTTGGTTCAAGCGGCATCACCCCTCCGGGAAAAGATATGGGTTGCTACCAGTTGAATGGCAGTGGTAATCAACACTAAATCTTAAAAATAAATTCTGCTAAAGGCAGGTATGTTTACATACCTGCCTTTAGTTATTAAAAACTCATACACAAACAGTTATATACTGACCAACTTAATGAAAGCAAGTACATTATTTACTTTTTTGATAGCAGGGATATTTTTTTTCTCATCCTGTTCAAAATCACCTAAAAATTCACCCATTACAAATCCGGTATCAACGATAACTATTACTTCTCCGCCGTTGCCAAATACGGTTGATAAAACGGATACCATAAAAGTTATGGCTTATAATGTATTAAGTTATGGTGATGATTGCCAGGGTACCACAACTACATTGAACGGGTATTTTAAAACCATTATACAATACACACAGCCAGATCTGCTTAGTTGCGAAAAAATGGCTGCAGTGCCGGCTAACCTGCCCGCTAATATTACAGATAGCGTTCTAAATACAGTGTTCCCAGGTCGTTATGCGCTTGCTACACCAACTGATGTAAGCTTTGCCGATAAGATATCGGTGTTGTTTTATAATAAGCAAAAATTAACTTATGTAAAAACAGAAACCTTGCTGAATAATATTACCGACTTCGACCTTTATAAATTATATTATAACGACCCTAACATAGCGATAACCCACGATACTACTTTTTTATACGTATTGGTTAATCATACCCAGTCAGGTTCAGCAAGTACCTCACGCGATTTGCAGATGGCCCAGGAAATGCAAAACTTGAGATCGAAATTTGCACACTTTCCTAACCTGATCAGTATGGGCGATTTTAATACCCATAATAGTTATGAGCCTGGTTACCAATCATTAATAACGTCACCAGATACGACTACAAAATTGAGCGATCCGCCTTTTTATCCGGATCAATCTGTAAAATATCCTGCGGAATGGGAAGACAATGCCCGGGGATATGCGTCCTACCTGACAACAACAACAAGGGCATTATTAAACATACCAAATGGCTGTGGAACAAACGGCGGTGCAAAATCATGGTATGATCATATCTTTATATCCCCGTGGCTGGTTAAAGGTTCAAATTATATGCAATACGTTCCCAACTCTTATCTAACAGTTGGTAACGACGGTAACCGTTTAGACGTTGATATCAATAGCGCGACACCTGTAGTGAATACATCGGCCCCCGCTGCGGTAATTAATGCATTGTTTCAATTTTCAGACAAGTACCCTATAACTATTAAGCTGCTGGTAAAAGCAAACAGGAACGCTTACAGCCCCGCCGAACCAGTTGAAAGAAATTAATTGATAGTCAATGCTTTAAATATTCCCCTCTCGAGAGGGGGCGCGTCGGATAGAGTTGTGGGAGGGGTGTGTAATTAGCCAGGCATAAAACTGACACACCCCTCGCCCCTCTCAAGAGGGGAACCCAATGCACATCCCAACAAAAGAATAATTATGATTAAACAAGATATTTTAATCACACAACATGGTAAAAAAAGTTTCTATGAAGCATACATTTAAGCGCATATTTAGCACGGCCTCCTTTATTATCATCTGCCTGGTACACCCCAATATTACATTGGGCCAAACCGTGCAAATGATTTTCTCCTCCGATGCCCATTATGGCATCACCCGTGCAAAGTTCAGGGGAGATACCAATGTGATCAGCAAGCGCGTAAATGCCGCCATGGTTGATCAGATGAACACCGTTCCCCATCTTACTTTACCTCCTAATAGCGGAGTAGGTTCAGGCAAACTAATAGGCGCGGTAGATTATGTAATACAAACCGGCGACATTGCCAACCGCATGGAGATCCCTATTCAAAGCGCTGCCATATCATGGTCGCAATTTGAAGCGGACTATATGCACAGGCTTAAACTCATCGGGCATGATCGCAGACCAGCTCAACTGCTGCTGGCTCCCGGTAATCATGATATTTCAAATGCGATCGGATATGCTAAGCCGATGATGCCATTAACCGATCCTACCTCAATGGTTAAGATATACAACCTGATGGTAAAACCCACTAAGCCTTTAACCAATGAGGTCTACAATTACGCTACCGATAAGATCAACTACTCGCGTAACATAAAGGGAATACATATCATGTTTATCACCCTATGGGCTGATTCTGCCGAGCGTATCTGGATGCAAAAGGATTTGGATACCGTGGCAAAAAATACCCCGGTGATCATTTTTACGCACGATCAGCCCACTTGCGAATCCAAGCATTTTACCAACCCATTGCCGCCATACAACATGACGGCCAAAAATAAATTTCAAAATCTGGTTGAAGAACATTATAAAGAGGGTTTTGTAGCTGCAAAAGATGATGGTGCAACCGATATTGAGCAGCGCGGTTTTGTAAAGTTTTTAAAGGCGCATCCAAACATCAAGGCCTATTTTCATGGCAACAGCAACTGGAACGAATTTTATGTTTACCAGGGACCTGATAAAGATGTTAAGCTGAATACTTTCCGGGTCGATTCACCAATGAAAGGGGAGTATTCATCTATGGAAGAAACCTTGCTGTCGTTCCAACTGATCTCGTTAGATCCTAAAAATCAGACGTTAACCGTACGCGAGTGTTTATGGAATACCAAACCCATGGATAAAACGCAAAAAATTGTTTTCGGTAAAAGCGCTACGGTATCGCTGAGAGTGAGCGGTGAGTAGGCAGTGGTGAGTGGTGAATGGTCAATGGTGAATAGATTGGTGAGTAGTCAATGGTGAATAGGCAGTTACATATTCACCATTGACCATTCACTACTCACCATTACACCATATAATTCCACCCATGTGTATCGGGCGCATTGCCGTACCGGATGCCATCCAGTGTTTTTAATACTTTCTGTGAAAATTCACGTGTTTTAGGATCGCTTAAAAAATACTCCTCACCATTATGCCCAATAGAACCTACAGGGGCTATGGTGGCAGCAGTACCGGCACCAAAAGCATCAGTCAGTTTGCCATTTTTGGCGCCTTCTAAAATTTCGGCTACGGTAACACGGCGTTGCTCAACCGGGAAACCCCAGTCGCGGGCCAGTGCCATTACGGTGTCGCAGGTAACCCCTTTAAGGATCGTGTTTTCGCCTGTTGACGGGGTGATCAGTTTGCCATCCAACACGAACATCGCGTTAGCTGCACCCATTTCTTCCACATATTTGTGCTCCTTGGCATCGGTCCAGATCAACTGGTCAAAACCTTCTTCAACCGCTTTGCGTGCGGGCAGCATAGCACCACCATAGTTGCCGGCTGATTTGGCAAAACCCATTCCGCCTTCAGCGGCGCGTGTGTAATGTGTTTCTATTTTAACCCTTAGTGTCTTTGAAAAATAAGGACCTACCGGGCAGGTTAAGATCATAAATTTATAGGTGCTTGATGGCGCTACACCCAAAAACGGGTCGGTAGCAAACATAAACGGCCTGATATATAAAGCATGATTGGCGTTTCTGGGAATCCAGTCGCGGTCAAAATCAACCAAAGCAGCTATGCTTTGAACAAAAATATCTTCGGGCAGCTCTGGCATGCAAAGGCGCTCGGCAGATTTATTGAACCTGCGTGCATTCATTTCAGGGCGGAAAATAGAGACTTTACCGTCGGCATGCTTATAAGCTTTAATGCCTTCAAAAAAGGCCTGCCCATAATGCAGGGCAGAAATAGCGGGGCTCAAACCAATTTCGCCATAAGGGACTATCTCAAAATTCTTCCATTCGCCATCGGCATAGTCAGCCACAAGCATATGGTCAGAAAATATTTTGCCAAAGGGCAGGTCGGTAAAATCCGTTTGCGCCAAACGGGAAGTGGTGGTTTTCGTGATCTTGATATCCAGCGTCTCGGTCATAGCCTTAGTGTATTGTTGTAAAATGGCAAGTTAGGTATTTTTCAAATGATTGTGATGCGCCGGGTGTATTATTTGATTATATAATGACCAAATTGGCCCTAAAAATAAAAAAATACTTGCAAATGCTAATTTTTTTAGCTAATTTAGCAATGTAGATCATTTCGATCTGGATGAGTATATATTTTCTATTTACTCATCATAACAACGATTTTTTCAACACCAACAGTGACGCCTGCCAACGGGCAGACGGTCATTCCATCATATACAATTCAGGTCATTTGTGAACCATCATGAGCTACAATTGAAAAAACATAAGCTCATGATAGCTTCACCACCTTTAAAAAACAATTATAACGGTGAAAAACGACCGATACGTTCTTTGACATTTTAACAAGGCCTGCCGGCTTAGGTCAAATGGTTACAACCATGCGCCGCCCATCCGGAATATTCGGATTTCAGAGCTCAGCGGTTTTTAATGATATTCCTTTATCAAAAAGAAAAAGTTATATATTTAGGCGATCTAAACGCTAATCACACATGAGATACTTCTACAAGGCACTGCTTATCATTCTTTTATTACCTGTATTTTCCTTTGCTCAAAGTAACTTCAAACCCGGTTATGTAGTAACCTTAAAAGGCGACACTATCCGGGGGTTAATTGACTACAGGGAATGGAGTTCAACCCCTACTTCTATCAATTTTAAAACATCTGCTACAGATAATGTTAGGAAGTATAGTGATCAGGAAATTCGCTATTTTAACATCAGCGGGCTCGAATCATATGTACAATATACCGGCGCTATCAGCATGGATTTTACAGATGTTAATCGCCTGCCTACAGCCAGGGATACCAGCCAGCGCGAAGCGACTGTCCTTTTTAAAATAATGCAGAAAGGCGATAATGTGGTATTGTATTCTTATACAGACGACGTTAAGACCCGTTTTTATATAAGTGAGGCCCCTGACTACAAACCCATACCCTTGGTTTACAGGATATATCAAAATAATGATGGGATTGTAGAGAATACCTACATGAAGCAATTATATGGGCTGGCTAATAAGTATGGGGTACTTGATAATAATCTACAGCGGGATATTGAACATATGAGTTATAATTCGGACGCCATGTTAGATATAGTAAGCCACATTAATCACATTTCGAAAACCGACAATAAAAAAATGAATGATACTAAAGGTCCCGCTTATAATTGGTTCGTAGGCGCCGGTGTAAATATCAATACCATATCTTCGCAACGAGGCACCAGTTATTCCCAGGGCGGCGGAGTCTCGAATACTTCGCTAGGGCCGCAAGCATCTATCGGCACTAATATTTTTGTTAACCCTGTTACACGTCAATTGCAATTCAGGCTGGAAATTGGCATTGCTGATAACCATCCCAAGTCGCTTTATACATTAAAGGTTGACCCATATATCCCTTTCGAAGCATCTTTTGATGAACTGCAAATTAGCTTTAACCCACAGGTGATCTATAATTTTTATAATGCTGAGAATTTTAAAATTTATGGTGGTGTAGGCTTTAATCTCAGCTACTTTAATTATTCCAATTCTTACTTCGGTTCCCGTGCCCGGCCAAATTCAGCTTTTGAGTTTCAAGCAAGTGAACCCTACTTTTTTAACACGTTCGATAGCGATTTTTTAGTTAAGGTTGGTGTGCAAATCAATAAAAAGTGGGGAATATACGCTCAATATATTAGCAATGAACTGCTTACCAAAAATAGCTATTTCCAGTTTAATTCGACTGTTAAACAGGTTGGCATAAATTATTTCTGGTAAATAAACTAAGATAAGCCCCTGTATTATAAATGCAGGGGCTTTATGAAACCAAATTTAGCCTTTCAAAATATCATCCACCCAGCCTTTGCCCCAGTTTTCTACCTGTTCGGCTGTCCATAACGAAGGATAAAAGATCAGTTTCTGGAAGCGTGGAGGCAGGTACTTTTGCCAGTTGGTGCCGCCTGTAGCTTTGATCACATCCGGCTCGCGGTTAAGGTAACGCACCGCCGATTTATAGTGCACTAAAGGCCAATTTACATTTACGTTTACATCCAATAAGCGCAACTCATCTTCAAGCGCGGTTGTAGGTTGGCCCTCGTATTGCAGCTGCTGCAATAGGGCATTAAAATTGGTTTGTGTATTTGCTTTGCCCAGTTCGATAAAGGTTTTGGCATATTTCTTTTCAAACTGTTTTAGCGTGAGGGTTTTTTTGCCGGTGGATAGCTCTGTAGCGCCAAATTTCCAGTACAGGTAATCAAATTGCTCCTCCATGGGCGCGCTGCGCAGTTCCTCGCGTTTATCAGCGGCCACCAGGTTAATAAAATCGGTAGCGTATATCTCTATCATCCGGTATTGCCCGCTTTGGAAACCGCTGGCAGGCAGCAGCGACATACGGAATTGCAGAAACTGCTCCTTTTCCATCCCGTCCACCATAATTTCAAACGATTGGGTAAGCGCCTCAAAATACCGGTTGATGCGTTTTACACGGGTGGCAAAAAAGTCGGCGATTAGTGGCTGCTTTTCTGTGATCTGCTTGCACTCATGCAGCATCAGCTTAAAATACAGCTCTGTGATCTGGTGATACATGATAAATATCTCCTCATCAGGAAACGGCGTTTTTGGGCTTTGCAAGCTTAGCAGGGTATCCAGGTGGATATAGTCCCAGTAGGTTAAAAAGTCGGCATGTAACAGGCCATCCAGGTACGAGGTCATATCCTGTCCCATGGCTTCGTACTTTTCCTGCAAAAGCGCCAGGCGTGCTTCAATTTCGGGTGTGATGCTCATTGTGCAGGCAAAGGTAATAAAGCTTGCAAATACCGAAACAAAACAGCGATATTTATAGTTAATCTCTCATATGAAAATTAAAAAAATATTAATAGCGATCGACGACAGTAAATTCTCTGAAAATGCTGCCGGATATGGTTTTGATATTGCCCGTTTATACCAGGCCCAGGTGGGGCTGGTAAATATTGTTGAGCCAATTGTTTTTCAGCAAACTGGGAATGATGTAATAATGGGTACTCCTTTTGACACCAATATAGTGAACGATACCGAACTGATAAAGGCGCAAACCGAATCAGCAGAAAATATACTTGAAAAGACGATTAAAAAACTTGGCGAAGGATTACAGGTTACCCAATTTACCAATTACGGTTCCACAGCAGAAGGTATCCTTGAATGCAGCAAACAGTTTAGTGCCGACTTGGTGGTACTGGGCACCCATAGCCGCACCGGTTTAGACCGCCTGCTGATGGGCAGCGTAGCCGAGCATGTGGTACGCCACTCGGAAGTACCGGTGCTGGTGGTGCCGTTGAAAGGGGAGTGATTAGAGATTAGTTAATCAGAGATTAGAAAAGACCTAATCACTAATCTCCAGTCTCTAATCTCTAATACAGCAATCGGAACTTAATCGTATGATCAATCGCCTTCAGCTCATTTAACACCTGTTTGCCATAGCCCGCGTTTACATCGGTAATTACATAGCCTATCTGCGCGTTGGTCACCAGGAACTCGCCCACAATATTGATGTTGTGCCTTGCAAAAACCTCGTTGATCTGGGCCAGTATGCCGGGAACGTTGGTGTGGATGTGGATTAAGCGGTGCGCGTTATCGTTGCGTGGTGGCTGCAGGTCGGGGAAATTACAGCTCATGTGTGTTTTGCCCTCGTTCATAAAAGCGATCACCCTTTTTGGGATAAAATCCACATTGCGCGGATTGTATTTTGGATCGTCAAAAATAATAATGCCGTTCTCGCAGGCAGCTTCGGATAGTTTGCGACTGGCCACACGGCCAAAACAGCCGATCACTTTTAACCTGCCGGCATTTTCCAATTGCTCGGGTGTAGGCTGATGAGCTTCATCGCATAATAGTACGCCGGCTTCCTCCAGGTATTCCCCGTCAATTGCTTCCTTATGGCGTATATCATAGCCCTCTTTGCGCATTTGATCCAGCGCCTCTTCGTCAATCTCGCCCACTACCAAACATTTGATACGGTTTTTTGGGTACGATATGGCCCGCGGCAGCTTATTGATATACAGGAACTCATCAAAACTTGGCGTAATATGGTCGGCTTTTTCGGCCACAGATTTACGTTCGATATTCTCAGTAAAAGCGAAGAACTTTTTGATCAGCCCCGACTCCTTCAACTGGAAATCCGAATAGCCATCCCCGATACCGAATATCTCGCCCTGCAGGTTCATCTGCCTCAATAGCTTTACCTTACCGCCCTCTTGTGATAAGGGATTTTCAGGATCATAACCTATAATGTTATCATGCTCGTCAAACACAAAAGTATTGGCATAGATATTTTCCTTTTTGATGGAATACTCGGTTACTACCGGGATAATGAATTCTTTAAACCCGCCCGACACGATATACACCTGGTCCTGGTGGAGCTTAAAAAAGTTGCTGTTGCGGGTGAATGAGGTAGATACCTTTTTCTTTAAATGGGTGATCAGTTGTTTTAAATGATCGCGGTTGGCCTCCAGTAATTTAATGCGCCCCTCCAGGCTTTCCCTGAACGACAGTTTGCCTTCCATGGAGGCGTTGGTGAAATCATCTATCTTTTTATAGATATTTTCTCTGTCGGGATGCTTTCTTAACGAAATGCGTGCAAGCTCGTCTAATGCTTCAACCTGCGTAAATGTGCTATCGAAATCGATAATAAAGTACTGGTCCATTTACCTGCAAATGTGCAAATTTTGAATGATGCTTCATAGCAGAATATTGAGTTTGTTGATAGATTAGGTTGGTTTGATATAGCTACTGTGTCGCCCGCTGTTTTTTTTGCTACCTAAGTCATTTCAGAATTACACAAATAAAGAGTTGGCATTCAATATATTACTATTGTTATTTTTGCAATTATTATTGTTTAAAAATAAAAAGTTAATCGTATATTTGAGTTGTAGGCACAAATAGCGTAAAGAAATATCAATTTCATTGATTTTTTTAAAACCATTATATCGTTTAAACGTTATTTACTACAAGGGTTCAGATGGGCTGATCCAAATACATTAATAACTCTTTAACTATTAGTGATATGTGGATTTCTACAGCAATCGTTATTATGGTGATCGGCTTCGTAGCTGATGTAATGCTCACAAAGGAATGTGAACATGATTGGGAGGAAAAGGGCGACGGTATTCTTAATTGCACTAAGTGCAAGAAAAAGACAAGGGAGCGATCCTATCAGCGTTATAATTCCAACCGGTAAGTAATTATTTTTAAGCTGAAATTGGCTTATTCGGATGGATCCCGGATATGGGTAACGTCTGTTGCATTGAGTACATTGTTCAATGAATCTAATTCGAACCTGTACCTTCTGGTTTTCTTGACCCCGGCTGAATCGACCTTGAAGGTATAGATCAACATAAAATAATCCAGTTTGCCACGCTCTATATTATCCAGGTCTTTTAAATTCTGTATAGCGGCATCCGGCATTACCCCGTTTTCGCTATCAACAAACTTTTGCATTTTTTTGTGATCGTCGCTACTGATACCCGAGTTGGAGGTGGTTAAAGACGAATCAAGTTTGGTTTTATAGCGTCTTTTTTCTAATTCGCTAAAAGAAACCGACTCTAAATTAGAACGGCTATCGATCATTTTCCGAATATACTCCTGCGCGGCATTTTCAGCGCCCGATTGCTGCTCAGACCGCACACAACCACAAACCAATAAAGCCAATAGCAAATACTTTTTCATGCTGGTTAATGATATAAAAACGAAGTTAAGGCTTTAGTCCTGAAAAAAGGAAAAATTAGGCAACAAACCTATGATATACAGTAAGATGTAGATATTACCTCAACAACGTAGCGCAAACCTCTTTGATAGAAGTGCTTAGGGGTTTAAAGTCAACACCTATCGCCTTTTTGATCTTGCTGTTATCAAAATTCTTTACAACAGTTGCCGCCTGTGCGGATACTTTATCCAGCGATGGAACGCCGCGGGTAATAAATGCTGCCAAAGCGGCCCCGCGCCAGGCTAATGCCATCATCCAGGGTTTGGCAAGGGTGGCAGGTGGTTTAATACCAAAGCCCTGGGCTATTTCAGCAGTGAGTTCTTTATAAGGCTGATTTTCGGCACTGATAATGAAACGTTCCGAGTGGATAGTGCTGTTCATCAGGGCGATCATACATTTCGCCACATCTTCCACATCTACAAACCCCATACTGCCATTGGTGTAAAATTTCAGTCCTTTACGCACGGTCTCAAACAAAGCGCCGCTGCCTTCGGTACCCGCATTTGGGCCTATGATGATAGATGGATTAACGATCACGGCATCCAAACCCTCCGCTATGCCGCGCCACACTTCCATTTCGCTTTCCAGTTTGGATATGGCATAGCCATCGGTTTCAGTAGCCTGGTCAAGATGATGCTTTTCGGTGGTCAGTTCCCCGGGCTTCGCCTCGCCAATAGCGGCTACTGAACTCACATGCACCAACCGAATATTATTTTGAACACATAAGTTCACCAAATTCCCGGTGCCGGTAACATTGGTTTGGATCATCGGCTCTTTATCCGCCTGCCTTAACGATACCCACGCGGCACAATTATATACCTGCGTTACACCGTCGAGCGCGTTCTCTAACGCAAAAATATCCATCAGGTCAGCCTCAACCCATTCGATGTTTTTATCAAAAGGCGTCAATAAAGACGGGATCTTAGAAGTGCCCCGTTTGGTACAACGGATACGGCCGCCTTGCAGCGCCAATTGCCTGGCCACTTCTGAACCTAAAAAACCCGTTGCGCCTGTAACCAGTATCATTTTTTAATTTGTGTATGTGCAAATGTGCAGAATTTTGTCTGAACCTGAATTAAACGAATTGATGAAATGACAGAATTTAACCTGTACCAAATGTTAATTTATTTAACATCCACAGATTTGCACATCTGCACTTCAATCTGCACATTTGCACATCAACATATCTGTACATTAAGATGTCCTTATCTGATTTTTTTACACCGGTCAACCTGAAAAATATAGCGCCCAAAAATGGGTACTATGCCAGTCACCTGGGTGAGAAAATAGCGCATTTTGCTACTGATTTTCCTGACCTGGAAGATAAAATAGATATCGCCATCATTGGCGTGCAGGACGACCGCAATGCCATCAATAACCCCGGCTGCGCCTTAGGCCCTGATTATGTGCGCGAAAAACTGTACCAGTTATTCGAAGGCGGTTATAAAACTAAAATTGCCGATCTGGGAAATATCCGCCAGGGGGCAAGCATTACCGATACCTACTTCGCCGTTAAGACGGTAGTCAGTGAACTGATCAAGAAGGACATTTTACCCATCATCATCGGTGGGGGGCAGGATATAACCTACGCGCAGTACATGGCCTATGAGGACCTGGAGCAAAAGGTTGACCTGGTAATCATCGATCCAAGGTTCGACCTGGATGACGACGGCAATATCGAGAACATAGAAACCACTTCCACATCGTACCTCAATAAAATATTTTTACATGAGCCCAATTACCTGTTCAATTACAGCAATTTGGGTTACCAAACCTACTTTTCGAGCCAGGAAAGTTTGCGGGTAATGGATAAGCTTTATTTTGATGTGCACCGCTTAGGCGAATTGAGCGGTAAGGTAGAAGTTGCAGAGCCGATCATCCGCAATGCCAGTATGATCAGTTTTGACATAGGCGCCGTACGTTCGTCTGACGCGATGGGTAATGCCAATGCTACGCCCAACGGTTTATATGGCGAAGAGGCCTGCCAGATAGCCCGCTATGCTGGTTTTAATGACAAGTTAAGCTCCATAGGTTTTTACGAATTTAACCCGGCTTATGACACCAACGGCCAAACAGCAACACTGCTGGCCCAGATGATATGGTATTTTATCGACGGCTTTTATAACCGGAAGAAAGACTTTCCGCTCAATCCAAAATCTCAATACCTCATTTATAAAACCAGCTTAAAGCACGATGAGCACGAGGTGGTATTTGTAAAAAGCAAAAAATCAGACCGCTGGTGGATGCAGGTGCCTTACCCGGCAGGCGGCTCAAAAAACGAACGTTTTCATTTGGTACCATGCCGGTATGACGATTATAAAACCGCTGTGGCCGGCGAGATGCCCGATCTGTGGTGGCGCACTTATCAAAAATTAAATTGATTTACAATTCATTGATTAATTAAACGTTATCAAAACTTATATCTGAATATTCGAATGAAGAAATTACTTTTATTACTTGTGTTATTGCTGCCCATATTGGCCTTTGCACAAATCCCGCAACCTTTTAATGTGGTTGGAAAATTCGGCAGCCTTAATGCGAAAGTTTATTTGGGTTACCAGTTGGGGTCTAACAAAATATTAGATTCGGCACAAAGTGTTAATGGCAGCTTCCAGTTTAAAGGTGACCTGATCTATCCGTCCGCAGCCATACTGATAATCGATTACAAAGGTGTTGGATCGGACAAGCTTGATTTAGGCAATAACGCTGATAAACTGATCTTTTATCTCGACAAAGGGATCATCAATTTGACAAGTCCCGATTCAGCTTATAAAACACAGATCACCGGCTCGCCAATAAACGATCAGTATAAAAAACTGATGGCAATTGAAGAAGACGCCAGCCGCAGAACCAATAAAATGATGATCGATGAGGTAAAGGCAGCTACAGATACAACCAGGCAGGGTACTCATCCAAATGAGATACAAGGAAAGTTAAAAGTAATACAGGCCGATCGGCATAACGCCCTCAAGAATTTTATTCTGGCCAATCCTGATAGCTATCTGAGCCTGCTCACTTTAAGTAGCTTAGGTGGACCATCCCCCGATCCTAATGAGATTGAACCTCTTTTGGACGGGCTTTCAAAGGACCTGCGCGAAACTGAAACTGCCCGGACATTTAGGGATGCGCTTGAAAAATTAAAAGCTACCGCAAACGGCGCTATGGCGCCTGATTTTGAACAAGCAGATACTTTAGGGCATAAAGTGAGGCTCTCATCTTTCAGGGGTAAATATGTGTTGCTCGATTTTTGGGCATCATGGTGCGCGCCTTGCCGCCAGGAGAACCCTAATATCGTAAACGCATATAACCGTTTTAAAAACAAAAACTTTACCGTTATCGGCATCTCATTAGATAGGTTGGATGGCGAATTTAACTGGCTGAATGCAATAAGAAACGATCATTTAGAATGGACGCAACTATCCGACCTTAAATTTTGGAACAATGCGGTGGCCCAGTTATACCTGGTTCAAAGCATCCCCAAAAATTTCCTGATAGACCCAACAGGGAAAATCATAGCCCAGGACCTGCGCGGTGATGATCTGCAAACGGAGCTGGAAACAGTATTAGGTAAAAACTAATTGAGTTCGGATACCGGAATAGATAAATTATCGCTATTATTGGATTCTCAATAAAAAACTCATGAAAAAAATGATCTTAATGGCTATTGCTCTTTTACCGGCAATGGCTTTTGCACAGGATGGCAACTACAATATACAGGGTACAATAGGTACCTACAATGCACCGGCTAAAGTTTACCTGGATAGGGAAGTTAGTGGTAAGGAAGTAATGGATTCCGTTGTACTGAAAGATGGGAAATTCCAGTTTAGCGGTACCATCGGTAGTACCCCTTCTGCTGCTTATCTGATGTTCAATCCAAAAGGCACTAATCCAACTTTTAAGGATTACAAGCTCATTTATCTTGAAAAAGGAACCATCACGGTAACCGCCAGCGACCTGATGAAAAATGCAAAGGCCGAAGGAACTAAAGCGAATAATGATAATGCTAAGTACGACGCCATGATGAAACCGATCAGCGATGGTCAGGACGTAATTGATGCCAAACAAAAAGCGGCTTCTGATGAGCAAAAGAAATCAGATGCTTTCACTAACGAGATCAACACGGCGCAAAAGGCTTTAGATAAGCAGGAAACCGAACTTAATAAGAAATTCGTACAGGAAAACCCCGATTCATATATTAGCTTCAACGCATTGGAAACCTATGCCTACAGTGCTGATTATGCAGATATCGCCCCTTTGTATAATAATCTCTCTGATGAACTAAAGCAATCAGATGCTGGCAAAGAATGGGCTACGCGTTTGCCTAAATTAAAAGCGGTTGCTTTAGGCGCTACCGCACCCGAGTTTGCCGAAGCAGACACCAGCGGGAAGGTCATCAGCCTGGCATCATTTAGAGGAAAATATGTGCTGATCGATTTCTGGGCATCCTGGTGCGGCCCTTGCCGTCGCGAAAACCCCAATGTGGTTAAGGCTTTTAACAAATATAAAGGCAAAAACTTTACTATCGTAGGCGTGTCTTTAGACAGGCAAAACGGCAAAGCAAAATGGCTGGCCGCTATCCATAAAGATGGCTTAACCTGGACACAGCTATCCGACTTGCAATTTTGGAAAAGCAAGGAAGCCGATATGTATGGGGTTCGCGCAATACCTATGAACTTTCTAATAGACCCTGACGGTAAAATAATAGCAAAAAGCCTGCACGGCGACGACCTGGAAGATAAACTGGCAGAGTTGTTTGGGAAAATATAATTAAGAGCACAAATTTTCACGAATTAAGGCGAATTACACGAATTAGAAAAGTTTAATAACTCTTTATACAATTCGTGTAATTCGCCTTAATTCGTGAAATTAGTGTGTTATAACAAATCAAACCCAATATCTTTTCTGAAATACATTCCGTCGTAATAGACGCGGGCAGCATCGGCAGTTGCTTGTTGCAATGCCTCAAACATATTATCCTGCAAACTGGTAATGGCCAGCACACGTCCGCCGGTAGAGATAATGTCTTCGCCTTGTATACTTGTACCCGCATGAAAAACATGTGATTCATGAACATTTTCGGTACCGGTGATCACTTTATTTTTTAAATACTCACCAGGATAACCACCGGCTACCATCACCACGGTTGCGGCTGTTTTATCAGAGATGATGAGTTCCTTTTCATTTAAATTACCTTCGGCAACGCCAAGCAACAGGTCAACAAAGTCTGACTTTATCCTCGGCATTACGCTTTCAGTTTCCGGGTCGCCCATGCGGCAGTTGTATTCTATTACATAGGGTTCGCCATCGCAGTTCATCAACCCAATAAAAATAAAACCCTTGTAGGGGATGTTTTCTTTTTTCAGGCCGTCAACAGTAGGAATAATTACACGGTCGGTCACTTTCTGCATAAAAGCGGCATCAGCAAACGGTACGGGAGATACAGAGCCCATGCCACCGGTATTCAGGCCGGTATCGCCCTCGCCAATGCGTTTATAATCTTTAGCTTCAGGTAAAACTTTATAGTTAACGCCATCGCTCATTACAAAAACCGAAAGCTCGATACCCTGCAAAAATTGCTCGATTACTACCTTTGAACTGGCTTCGCCAAATTTGGCTTCGGTCAGCATTTCTATCAGTTCCAGTTGCGCTTCTTCTAAAGTAGTGCAGATCAGCACACCTTTACCAGCTGCCAAACCATCGGCTTTTAGTACGATAGGCAAACTTTGGGTAGCCAGGTATTTTAAGCCATCCTGCAAAGTGTCCTGGGTAAAGGTTTTAGACGCGGCGGTAGGAATATGATTCCTGAACATAAACTCTTTTGAAAAATCCTTGCTACCCTCCAACTGCGCACCCTCGCGTTGCGGCCCTATTACCGGAATGCTTTTCAGTTGCTCATCCGCCAGGAAAAAATTATGGATGCCCTTTACCAAAGGCTCTTCAGGACCAACCAGCACCAGGTCAATAGCGTTATCCAGTGTAAAACGACCGATACCTTCGAAATCAGTTACCCTAATGTTGACATTTTGACCGTATTGCGAAGTGCCGGCATTGCCGGGCGCTATAAAGAGCTGCCCGCATTTTGGGCTTTGTGACAGTTTCCAGGCGAAGGCGCTTTCCCTTCCGCCCGAACCGAGGATCAGAATATTCATTCGCCAAAGATAGATTTAATGTGCAAATTTCAGATGTGCAAATGTGCAAATGCGCTTGTAAAACCGGCAAATAACTTTCCAACCTTCCAACCTTCCAACTTTTCAACATAACTAACAAGCATAATTCTCTGAAAAATGTAATTTTACATCATGTCAAAAAGGTTAGATAAAT
>JABDFM010000055.1 GCA_013286565.1 Bacteroidota bacterium | reverse complement strand
GATGGGATGCTTAATCTGCGCGAAAGTGTATCTGAATTTATAAAAAGCCGTTATAATTTAGACTACGCACCAAACCAGATACTGATCTCAGGCGGCTCAAGGCCATTGATCTATTCCACTTTTCTGGCATTGGTTGATCCGGGTGATAAAGTGGTTTTCCCGGCGCCATCATGGAACAACAACCACTATAGCGACCTTACCGGTGCCGAAGCCGTGATCATACAAACACACCCCGAGCATAACTTTATGCCTACGGCTGACGATATACGCCCGCATTTGAAAGGAGCAGCATTACTCGCATTGTGCTCTCCGCTTAACCCGACCTGGTAATAGCCGAAAATAAAACCCGTGCGGCAGGCGAAAAACCGTTGTACTTATTATACGATCAGATATATTCGCAATTAACTTTTGGGGAGCATCAGCACTATAACCCGGTTACTTTACGTCCTGAGCTGAAGGACTACGTGGTATTTATCGATGGCGCTTCTAAATGCTTCGCATCCACAGGTGTGCGTGTAGGATGGGGTTTTGGTCCGGCAAGCATCATCAATAACATGAAGGCTATTGTGGGCCACATGGGTGCCTGGTCGCCAAAGGCGGAACAGGTGGCTATGGCTAAATTCCTGAAAGAAGAAGACAAGGTAAACGACTACCTGGGTTGGATCAAATCAAACATTCAAAATAGTCTGAATACTTTACACGAAGGCTTTCAGCAATTGAAATCAGAAGGCTTTAAAGTAGATTCGATAGAGCCGATGGGTGCAATTTATCTGACGGTTAAGGTTGATTATGCGGGTAAAACCACTCCTGACGGCGACCTGATAAAAAACTCAGCAGATATCAATTTCTATCTCATCAAAGAAGCAAAGGTGGCTTTAGTGCCATTCTCCGCATTCGGCACCGATGATGATGTATGCTGGTTCAGGGCATCAGTAGGGGCAAGTACATTACAGGATATTCAAAATTTGATCCCAAGAATTAAGGAAGCGCTTTCAAAGCTGAAATAATAAACATACCGTCATTGTTATAAGGGTTTAGAAATTGCGTAGCAGACTTAACTGGGGTTTGCTTCGCTGCTCAATTGCCATTTACCTTTTTAAGATGTAAATTCGCAGCTTTTAAATTTAAAAACTTAACCAGGGCAATATTATGAGGTCATTCATCATAACCATTTCGATCATATTCATATCATTGGCTGCTGTAGCGCAAAATCAGTCTGCGGTTGCGCCACCTATAAAAACAGAGGATACAAAAGCGGCTGGCCAAGCCATTGTATTTGTTAATTCAGATTCGCTGGTAAACAATTATGAATATTATAAAGCGATAAAAATAAAATTGCAGAATCTTTCGCAAAGTGCACAAACCGAATTAGCTGCTAAAGGCGCGGCCTTCCAAAGAGAAGTTGCAGCTTATCAAAAAAGCGCTTCAGCGTTAACCCCGATGCAAAAAACCACTACTGAAAAGCGTTTAGCAAAAAAACAACAGGACTTGCAAGTACTTGGTGAAAATACCCAAAAGCAATTGCAGGATGAAAGTGCCGACCAAAACGCAAAGCTGTATGACCGGATTGCCCAGTATTTGAAAGGCTATAGCAAACTGAAAGGCTATAAAATGGTACTCACCTATTCAAAGGCCAACCCATCTATGCTTTATGGTGATGACAGCCTGGATGTGACCAAAGAAGTACTCGCCGGCCTTAACGACGAGTATAAAAAAGAAGGTAAATAGGCTGTCCTATGCGGTTGTTATAACTGTAGCATATTGCCGGTTTATTAACGGGTAAATTAATTAACTATTTCTAAATCTACCGACAGGTCGGTGCTTTCAATTAGCGCTGTTGTTTTTTGTTATTCAGGCGTTTACGGGCTCAAAATTTGTTTATTACCATATAAAGTGGCTATCTTAAACAATTAAATCAACTGAGCCCTTTTCATGAAGAAATTCCTGCTGCTTATACTGTTGTTATCAGGTATAGAATACGCCCATGCGCAATCGTCTCATTTAAAATTTGACCATTTTACAATAAAGGACGGGCTGCCTGAGCGGCAGATTCAATTTTTAAAACAGGACGATCAGGGCTATATCTGGCTGGGCACCCAAAATGGCTTGTTACGCTACGATGGGTATAAATCTAAAGTTTACCGGTTTGGAACCGGTAAAAATACCATCTCACCAAACTGCTCGGCAAGGAGCATGCTGATTGATAAAAACAAAAATATTTGGATAAGTACTGTTGGGAACGGCTTGTTCAGGTATAACCGCCAAACGGATAGCTTCGTATCATTCCCTTACCCGCAGAAGGCCGGCCAAAGAGAGAATTATATCAGTTATTTAGCCGGGGTTGATCCAGATAATAATTTATGGTTTTTCTATAAGAAATTAACAGATCCAAACATTGCGGTAGCAAAATTCGATCAGCAAACGGGGGAGTATGAGTTTTACAATAAAAATCAGAAAGGATCGCATCACCTGGATATTAATAACGCCGATTTCATCTATAAATCGTCCGACGGGGTAATTTGGCTGGGTACCGATAATGGGCTTTATGGCTACAAAAATAAAACATTTCATGCTTACCTCTCTGCAACCGATATAAAGCATGGTGTTGATATCGGTATAATTTACCAACCGCCCTCTCAGCCGGGTATGCTATGGCTTAATGTTTTTGATCATTTTTCGAAAAAGGCCAGTATCGTAAGATTTGATACCCGGAGCGGGATCTTTAAATATTTTAATCACGAAACCAACAGCAAACTAACTGCTGCCAATGACACTGTGAGCGTAATACATGAAGATAAAATGCATCGTCTTTGGTTTGGCACTCAACAAGGTTTATTGCTTTATGATCCAAAACATGAATCTTTCAGCTTATACAAACCGGGTGATACAGAAAAAGAAACCAATGCCAGTGCAATAAGCGAAATAGTGGAAACCAGCACCAATTCGCTTTGGCTAAACTCTGGCAAGGGGTTATTGAATTTTGATCTTTCAACATTTCAATTCAAACGGTATATAAACGACCCCAATGATCCGTATTCACTTAGCGCTAATCGTATTCAAAATATCATGCTCGACCGTGCCGGTATGCTATGGGCAGGTATCAACGGAAGAGGGATTGACCACATCAATCCGCTTACCAGTGCTTTTGTAGTTGAGAGTAAAAATGATGGCAATTTTTTTAGCTATACGGGAGGTTTACCCGTCACTTTCCAAACAACGAAGGATGGCTATACCTGGTTTAGCAACAAAAGCGGCATTTATAAATGGAAGGGGGGCACCGGTAAATTTGATCAAATATATCAGGCACCGGGCCAAACCAACCCTCGAGCGTTTGACATAAGCGAAGATGGCAAATACCTGTATTTTAGTGATGGTAGCGGATTTCAGGAATATGATATAGCTAACCATAAGAAGACCGGCTACGCTACTTCTGCCGATACCGCTTCTATCAGCAGTAATGCTATAAACATCATCAAGCATGACCATACCGGCCTGGTATGGATCGGTACAAGTGATAAGGGCATTTGCTCGTTCGACCCGGTACTTAAAAAAGTTAAACGCTATCCATTTATCGTGAATGACGGAAATATGGATGGCAAAGGTGCATTAGACGATGCCAGGGTGCTTTCTATTTATGAAGATAAACAAGGCACTATTTGGACAGGCACAAATTTTGGCGGGCTTAGCCGTTTTGACCGCAAAACGGCTAAGTTTAAATCTTATCTGAATGTTGGCAATCAGCTGGTAACATGCGTGAGCGACATATTTCAAAGTAGCGATGGTAAGTTTTGGATATCAACTTATCTTGATGGCTTGTTTGAGTTTGATCGTTCAACAGAAAAGTTCATCAAACATTTTAATGAAAATAATGGGTTAACATTCAATACTTGCGCCGGTGTCACAGAAGATAAGAAGGGTTTTATATGGGTGGCCACCGAAAGGGGCTTTTCAAGATTAGATACCAAATCTATGACCTTGAAAAACTTCCCTTTAAATTCAATAATGCCGGGGAAAACGCTCAACCCCTATGATTTTAGCTTCTGTAATAATTTAATAGTTTTTGGCTTGATTGATGGTGTTGGCAGTTTCAATCCCGACGATCTCGCGGATAACCCCCATTCACCAATGGTGCATATCGAAAAGGTTGGTTACAGCGACCCCGGCGCGGCATCAGATAGCTCAACCTACCTGCAAGCTTATGGCAGCCACGGTATAGAATTGCCTTACAACCAAAACCGGATAACTTTCAATTATGTCGCTTTGCATTATGCTAACCCTGCGCAAAATAAATATGCTTACACCCTGGAAGGGTATGATAAGCAATGGGTACAGGCAGGCACGCAGCGCAGTGTCACCTATACTAATCTCTCGCCCGGTACCTATACTTTTAAGGTGAAGGCCAGTAACAGCGATGGTGTATGGAATAATCACGGAGACAGCTTTGTGGTAATAGTTGATAGCCCGTTATGGACCAGATGGTGGGCCTGGGTCATTTATATTGTTGTCTTTATAATCATTGTTTCAGGCATTATCGCTTATCGGTCGCGGCAGTTGCGCAGGGAAAACCAGGAGCTTGAACAAAAGATAGCCGAACGTACCAAACAGCTCAGCGAAGCCAATAAAGAGCTGAGCGAACAGCAGGAGGAGATCATCACCCAGCGGGATAACCTCGCGAATGCTTTAGGCGAATTGAAAACAACCCAATCACAGTTGGTGCAAAGGGAAAAACTGGCCTCGCTGGGCGAGCTGACCGCCGGTATCGCCCACGAAATACAAAACCCGCTCAACTTTGTCAATAATTTTGCCGAGGTAAGTGTAGAGCTGGTGGATGAACTGGCCGATGAGCTGAGCAATAAGCGCGACCCGCAAACGGAAGAAGACCTGATCAGCGACCTAAAGCAAAACCTGGAGAAGATAAGCCACCACGGCAAACGCGCGGATGGCATTGTAAAAAATATGCTGCAACATTCAAGCGGGAATAGCGGCACCAGCCAGCTCACAGATATTAATGCATTGGCAGACGAATACCTGCGCCTGTCCTATCACGGTTTAAGGGCTAAGGACAGCTTGTTCAATTCGGCCACGGTAACTGCGCTGGATAGCGATCTGCCTCAAATTAAGGTGATAGCCCAGGATATTGGAAGGGTGCTGCTCAACTTATTTAACAATGCATTTTACGCGGTACAGCAAAAGCAAAAAACTGCCGGGCCCGATTATAAGCCTGAGGTATCGGTAACTACATCGCTTTCTTCTCCCCCTTCAGGGGGCAGGGGGCTTGTAATCAAAGTAAAAGATAACGGTATGGGCATACCTGATGCGATCAAAGAAAAAATTATGCAGCCATTTTTTACAACCAAACCAACAGGCGAAGGGACAGGATTGGGCCTCTCCTTAACGTATGATATCGTAGTAAAAGGGCATGGGGGGAAAATAGAGGTGAATACCAAAGAGGGTGAGTTTACAGAGTTTACTGTTTACCTGCCGATATAATTATACTATTAAGATGAAGAAACTGATCTACCCTTGTTTGATATTGTTTATCTGCATTATAAGCATTAAGCCCGCCCGTGGCCAGGCTATAAGTGTTGGTTTTGATTCGCTAAAAAATGTCCTTCAACAACAAACAACGCTCAATGGACGGGTAAAGGTATTACAGCAATTGGTGGATGCCGACCCCACATTCGCGCTTCATAACGACAATTATGTGGTGCAATTGCTTCAGCTTAACCAGCAAGCTAAATTGATCGACCCATATCCATATCAATTGTTACTAAAAGCTGTACAATACGCCAAAGCGGGGCAAATCAGGCAGGCGCTCGACACCACCTTACTGGCAGTACATGAGTTTGATAAGCAGCATAAAATGATCTCGCCGCTGTTATTCAATATTCGTTTATACTATAATAAATTAAACGACCAGGAAACCCGTTTAAAATTCTACAAAAGCCAGTTAGAATATTACCAGGTTAATGGCCCTGTAGAAAACACGGCATCGTGCTATCACGGTATAGCAG
Source organism: Bacteroidota bacterium (assembly GCA_013286565.1). Classification (GTDB taxonomy): domain Bacteria; phylum Bacteroidota; class Bacteroidia; order Sphingobacteriales; family Sphingobacteriaceae; genus Mucilaginibacter. The sequence goes on along the minus strand of JABDFM010000055.1, from coordinate 16,615 downwards.
GTTACTACTTTTACCAGGCCGATTATAACCAGGCTATCAGTAATTATCTGAAAGGCGCTGATGTGTACCGGAAATTCAACCCTCGCTTATATTTTAATGCTATATCGGTTGTAGCCTCAAACTATCAAATTTGGGGGAATGACGAAAAGGCCCTTTATTATCTTGAACAGAGATTAAAACCGCTGGGGGACAAATGGGGAGCAAACGATGTAAACAATTGGATATGTGCGTATTACTATACCCTTAGCCGCGTCGCATTACGAAATAATCATTACCAGGAAGCTATTACCGACTTGGATAAGGGCCTTCGTAGCTATAAAAGCCAGCAAACCAATACAGGTATAAACGCCATTTTGATGGTGAATGAAGCGCAAGTCTATGTTACATTGAACCAGCTGAACCATGCGTTGCCTTTGTTGACCAGGGCACAATTTATTGCCGATTCGGCAAACTTCCCACTTTTCACTACCCAGGGACCATTGGAAGCGGATTATGGGTTTTATCAATATTACCGTCAGTCCGGGGATAATGCCAAAGCCGAAAAGTTTTTGCAGGCGGCCAGTCAAAAAGCGGTTAAAGAGCACGCTTTTGAGCTCAGGCTAAAGTATCTGAAAGAGGCGGGAAATTTTTATGAAAACATTAAACAACCGCTATTGGCGCTGCAGTATAACCGGCAATATTTTAAATTATTGGATACTGTTAATGCCCGCCAGGATAAGTTCAAAATAGCTCAATATGAGATCGATCAAAACGATAAAGAGCAAAGGGAACACATTAGCCAGCTTAAACAGGAAAAGGCGATACAGGATTACCAGATCGGGCGGCGCAATGCTTTGTTATGGGGATCTCTCGTTGTGCTTTTTTTAATATCCGGTTTGCTGGTATTCATATACAGGCAATTGCATATTAACAAAAAAACGCTTCTCTCTTTACGCAAAACGCAGCGGCAATTGATCCAGTCAGAAAAAATGGCATCGCTTGGTGAGCTGACGGCTGGTATAGCACATGAGATACAGAATCCGTTAAACTTCGTCAATAATTTCTCGGAAGTGAACCAGGAAATGATCGATGAGTTAAAGGAAGCATTAAAAAATGGCAACCTGGATGAAGCAATAGCTATTGCTGATGACCTGCAGCAAAACGAGGAAAAGATCAATCACCACGGTAAGCGGGCTGATTTTATTGTGAAAGGAATGCTGCTGCATAGCCGCAACACTACAGGCGAAAAAGAGCCGACCGATATTAACGTTATGGCCAATGAGTTTTTTAAGCTAAGTTATCACGGTTTACGGGCTAAAGACAAAAACTTTAACGCCGAATTAATTACCAATTTCGATCAGGAGTTACCTAAAGTAAATGTCGCGCACCAGGATATAGGCCGGGTATTGCTTAACTTATTCAATAACGCTTTTTATGCGGTTAATGAAAAGCGAAAAACAGCCGGCGATGATTACAAATCGGAAGTTACGGTCACTACATCTTCTGATAAAAACAGCCTTGTAATCTCGGTAAAAGATAATGGCAACGGTATTCCGGACGCAATCAAAGAGAAGATCATGCAGCCATTTTTTACCACTAAGCCTACCGGCGAAGGTACCGGATTAGGCTTATCGTTAAGTTATGATATCGTGGTGAAGGGGCACGGCGGAAGTATTGAAATCAAATCAATAGAGGGCGAAGGCTCTGAGTTTATTGTTAAATTACCTTTGGATTGAACCTGAAAATGAAAAAAGCTTTAACCTTAGCACTGTTACTATTTACCCTTTTAACAGCCGGTGCCCAGCAAAAACAGATCGATACCGCCCGGCTTGCTCTAAACAATGCTAAAACCGACACCGAAAAATATCTTGCGCTGTTTAATATGGGAGGCTTTTATGGGCAAAATCATCCGGATTCGGCACTGATATTTGATCAGCAGGCTTTTTTATTAGCAAAAAAAAACAATTGGGCCGTTAACCAGGCACGTAGCCTCAACGATATCGCACTTGACTTTAGCTTAATGGGTGATTATGTTAAAGCTTCCCAAAACTTTCTTAGGGCACTGAAGATATATGAGGGCTTACATAACCTTGTCGGGATGGCACGGATCAACAACAATATTAGCTTCAACTATAGTGTACAACATGATCCTAAACAAGCGCTGGCTCATACTTTAATTGCAAAAAAGCAACTGGAAACTTTTGCCTTAACGCATAAATTAATAGCCAACCAGAGGCATACATACGCTATCCTATTGGGAGGCCTGGGTGGAACCTACATTGATCTGCACCGGATCGATTCCGCCGAAAAATATTTAAAGATATCATATGAGCTGGTTAAGAGATATAAGTATAACGATTTGCTGGGCATCGCACAGGATCAATTGGGCGAAGTGGCTGTGGCCAGGGGCAAAAATGCGGAAGCGGCCCGCTTTTTCAGGCAGGCTTTAGCGAGTAACCGATTGATTAACGACGCCGAGCACATGTGCGGAGACTACCTGGATTTGGCCGGTCTTTATCATAAGGGCAAACAGCAGGATTCGGCAGAATATTATGCTAAAAAGGCGTTAGAGACGGCAGAATCGGGCCATTTTGAACAGCAGGCATTAGAAGCCGGCAAGGTATTATCTACCTATTACGATGAGGACCATAACCTGCCTGATGCCTATAAGTACTTCAAACTAGCCACTGCCGCCAAGGATAGTATGTACAGCCAGGATAAGGTAAAACAGTTGCTGAGCCTTGATTTTGACGAAAAAATGCGGCAGCAGGAATTACAGGTCGCGCAGCGTGAGGCACAAAAGGAAGCGCAAAACAAGCTGCGTACGTACATCCTTTCAGGCGGACTGGGGGTATTGTTACTGCTGGCACTGATCTTCTGGCGCAACAGCAACCAGCGCAAAAAAGCCAACCGGTTGCTGAGCAAGCAGAAAAAAGAAATAGAAGATCAGCGCGACCAAACCAACAAAGCGCTGACGGAGTTGCAGCAAACCCAAACTCAGTTGGTACAACGCGAAAAAATGGCCTCGCTGGGTGAGCTGACGGCAGGCATCGCCCACGAGATACAAAACCCACTGAATTTCGTCAATAACTTTTCTGATGTGAACCGGGAAATGATAGGTGAATTGAAAGAAGAGCTAAAGGGGGGTAATGTGACAGAGGCAATGGCAATTGCTGATGACATTGAGCAAAATGAAGAGAAGATCAACCACCACGGCAAGCGCGCCGATTTTATAGTGAAGGGCATGCTGCAGCACTCGCGTACCAGCACCGGCGAAAAACAACCAACCAATATAAATGTACTGGCCGATGAATTTTTCAAGCTTTCCTACCACGGTCTACGGGCCAAAGACAAAACATTCAATGCCGAAATGGTGACCCATTTTGCTACTGATCTGCCAAAAATAAACGTGGTGCAGCAGGATATGGGCCGGGTTTTACTCAATCTGTTTAATAATGCCTTTTATGCCGTAAACCAGAAGCAAAAAACGGTAGATACAGATTATAAGCCGGAAGTAACGGTAATTACCGAACTTTTTACACCCCCTTCAGGGGGCGGGGGGCTTATCATCAAAGTGAAAGATAATGGCAACGGTATTCCTGATGCCATTAAGGACAAGATCATGCAGCCATTCTTCACCACCAAGCCAACAGGCGAAGGAACAGGGTTGGGATTGAGCTTAACTTATGATATGGTGGTGAAAGGCCACGGGGGCACCATTGAAGTGAATACCAAAGAGGGCGAGTTTACAGAGTTTATTATTGAGTTGCCATTATAATAATTAGATGATATCATGAAGAAACCTTTTTTATTAGTGATCCTTTTAGCGCTTTGCTGCAGCCAGACAATAGCCCAGAAAAGCAAAGTCGACAGCTTGCAAAAAGCCTATAATAAAAATAAACAGGATACCACATTTGTACAACTCCTGTACAATAAGAGCCTAAGCAAGTATCTGCTCACTAATGTGGACTCGGGTATGCTAACCGCACGGCAGGCGCTCGCATTATCGCGCAAGATACATTATAAAAAGGGCGAGGTAATCTCCTTAACTGCTGTGGCCAACTTCCTTAACATAAGCGGGGACCTGCCGGGTTCATTGAAAGTGACTTTTGAAGCGCTGCCCGAAGCAATAAAAATCCATGAAATGCGTGCGGTGTCGTCGTGCTATAATACCCGGGGATTAACTTATTCCACATTAAAGGATTACAAGAAGGCGCTCGATAATTATTATGCGGCAAGAGATGTAGCTGAAAAATATCATTATAACGACCTGATAGTTGTTTTATTAAACAACATTAGCAGGCAATACCTGGATATGAATAAACTGGATTCGGCCTTGTATTTTACAAAAAAAGACTACGCTTTCGCTTTGAAAGCGCACATGACAGCTAACCTGGGTTACCTCATCCGCAACTTCGGGATCATTCAATTCAAAAAAGGAGACTGGGCCGGTGCTATAAAATACTACGTTAAAAGCCTCCACGACACTTCGACACGCAACAACCATTACCTGCAGAGTGAAGACTATCGCAGGATTGCAGAAGTTTATCAAAAAACGAATAATGCCGATTCCTGTATTGACTACGCAAAAAAAGCTTATGAACAAGCGAAGCTAGACCGTAACCCCGACCAGGTGCAACGGACAACCAAGCTGCTTACAGACGAATTTTTGTTAAAAGGCAATTACAAGGATGCATTTAATTACCAGCAGATCACGCTTAAAGCACAGGATAGTTTATTCAGTCAGCAAAAAACACTGCAGGTGCAAAATCTTGCCTACAACGAGCAGCAGCGCAGGCAGCAGGCCGAAGCCGCACAAATTGCCTATCAGAATAAAATACGCTTTTATGGCCTGATTGGCGTGCTCCTTGTGTTTGTGCTGATCGTATCTATTTTGTGGTATGCCAACCAAAAAAGAAAAAAAGCAAACAACCTGCTGCACCGCCAGAATGAGCAAATACAAACACAACACAAAGCGCTCGAAAAAACATTGGGGGAACTCAAAACCACCCAAACCCAGTTGATCCAATCTGAAAAAATGGCCTCCCTGGGTGAACTCACCGCAGGCATCGCCCACGAGATACAGAACCCATTGAATTTCGTCAATAATTTCTCAGAAGTAAATACCGAGCTGATCGACGAGATGGGGCAGGAGATAGAAAAAGGGAATTTCGCAGAGGTAAAATCTATTGCTGTTGACATCAAAGAAAATCAGCAAAAGATAAGCCAGCATGGCAAACGGGCCGATTTTATAGTGAAAGGAATGCTGCAACACTCGCGTATCAGTACAGGCGAAAAACAGCAAACCAATATCAACGTATTGGCCGATGAATTCCTGAAGCTGTCTTATCACGGGCTGCGGGCGAAAGACAAATCATTCAACACCGAAATAGTAACCAATTTTGATGATAATCTGCCAAAAATAAACGTGGTGCAGCAGGATATGGGCCGGGTATTGCTCAATCTGTTCAATAATGCCTTTTACGCGGTAGGTCAAAAGCAGAAAGCCGCGGGTGCTGGGTATAAGCCTGAGGTAACGGTATCCACATCTACCGAAAATAACGGTGTTGTCATTAAGGTGAAGGATAACGGTAAAGGAATTCCTGATGCAATTAAAGATAAGATCATGCAGCCATTTTTCACTACCAAGCCAACCGGCGAAGGCACAGGATTAGGGCTGTCATTGAGTTATGATATGGTGGTGAAGGGGCATGGGGGAAGCATACAGGTTAATAGTAAAGAAGGTGAGGGATCGGAGTTCATCATTACAATCCCGATCAGTTAAAAAATATGGACAGCAAGCAGGAAAAATTACTCAGAGCAAGGGCCGCTGAACTGGAAAAACAGTTAGTCGAAAAAAGCCGAGATCTGGAGATCGAAGCATCACTGGAGCGGGTACGTACCATGGCTATGGGTATGCGGACACCCGATGACCTGCTGAGCATTTGCCAAATATTGTTTGAAGAATTGACAGCATTAGGGTTTGTTGAACTCAGAAACGCCATGATCAATATCGTCAATGACGAAAAAGGCTCCTTTTTGAATTATGACTTTAATGGTAGCAGCTCTTCGGTTACTCCTTTTTTGTATAACAGTCACCCCATAATGGTACGCCAGGTGGCGATCACCCGCAGCGCCAGTGACGCGTTCATTGAGCATATCCTTACGGGTGATGAACTGGAAGATTTTAAGGCATTCCGGGTGAAAAACGGGGAGTTGCCCGATCCGAAACTGGAAAACGTTTCTGCCGTGTACTACTACTTTTACTCCATCGGTGTTGGGTCTGTTGGTATATCTGCGTTCAGTGCGCTTACAGAAGAAAAACGGGATGTATTAAAGCGTTTCCGTAATGTTTTCGATTTGGCTTACCGCCGCTACACTGATATCCAGCTGGCCGAAACCCAGGCCCGCGAAGCGCAGATAGAGCTTGCCCTTGAACGGGTTCGTGCACGCACTATGGCCATGCAACACAGCGAGGAACTGGCAGAGACAGCTTTCATTTTATTTCAGCAGTTTAAGGAATTAGGCGAAAATCCCGACCAGGCTACCATAGGGATTATCAATGAAGAGGAACACGTAATTGATTATTGGGTTACCATGTATGGCAGCCAGATCAATAAGGTATTTAAATTCCCGATTGACGAGCACAACGTAACACATAAAATATATAAAGCCTGGAAGGCGAACAAAAAATCGCTGGTGATAGACCTTAGCGGAAAGGAGCTTTATGACTTTGCTAAATTTAGGGAAAGCATGGGAGGGGCCGCGTTTAATCCTGATGAGAAGCGGCGTGTGATCAACGTGGCGTTCTTTTCAAAGGGGTTGATCAATGTGCAATCATCTGAAGAACGATCACAGGAAAGTATTCGCTTATTAGAACGGTTTGCCGGAGTTTTCGAGGGTACCTACACCCGTTTCCTCGATCTGAAAAAAGCTGAGGCACAGGCCAAAGAAGCACAAATTGAACTGGCATTGGAACGCGTACGTGCACGCACGATGGCGATGCAAAAAAGCGAGGAGCTGAAAGAGATCATCAAGGTTGTTTATGAACAATTGGTTAACTTAAATATCCTCGCCGAGCACGCAGGGTTTATTATGGATTACCAGGTAAATGATTATATGGATATCTGGCTTGCTGATAAGCACTTTGACCCATCCAGGGTTACTGTTCCTTATTTTGATACTCCGCATTGGAATAGTTTTAACGATGCCAAGAAAAAGGGGAGGGATTTCTTTACCAACCACTTCACCTTCGAAGAAAAAAATAAGTTCTACCGGGATCTTTTCGCGTTAGTACCCGGAGTCACGGATGAATCAAGAGAATATTATTTTACTTGCTCCGGACTTGCGATTTCGACTGTGTTGTTAGATAACGTAGGCCTGTACATAGAGAATTTTTCGGGTACTCCTTATACAGATGAAGAGAATAATACGCTGATGCGTTTTGGAAAAGTATTCCAGCAAACCTATACCCGTTTCCTCGACCTGAAAAAAGCGGAAGCGCAGGCCCGCGAAGCACAGGTGGAATTATCACTGGAGCGCGTACGTGCAAAAACCATGGCCATGCATACCAGCGAGGACGTCGGCGAAACAGTGGCCACCATGTTTGATGAGTTGGTTAAACTGGGGGTTGAAAAAACGGTGCGCTGCGGCATATCGGTCATTGATGAAGCCCAGGAAATGGAAGTATGGCGAGCATCTTATGATCCGGACGGGAAAGTTGACATGGTGATAGGCCGTATTGATATGACGATCCACCCGCTTCTGAAAGGAGTGTATAAGGCATGGAAAAATAAAGAAACGGCTTACGCTTACGATTTGGCCGGCGAGGATATTAAAGAGTACTATCGGGCAATTAACAACTCACCAAAATACCCGGCGCAATTTGAAATTGGATCATTAGAATCAAAGCAATTCCATAATGCCTTCTTTTTCCCTGAAGGGGCTATTTTTGTTTTCTCTCTGGAGCAACTATCGGAAGATGCGGTCAAGCTCTTTAAAAGGTTCGCAGGTGTTTTTGGATTGACTTACCGCCGCTTCCTCGATCTGCAAAAAGCTGAAGAGCAAGCACGGGAAGCACATATTGAAGCGGCGCTTGAGAGAGTAAGGGCCGCGGCAATGGCGATGCATGATAGTAATGACGTAGGTAATGCAACCGCCCTTGTGTTTAGTGAATTGTATAAGCTGGGGATAACCACCATCAGGTGCGGGGTAGTTATCATTGAGGAGTCAACACAATTGATGGAGGTTTGGTCTGCCACTTCACCCAAAGAGGGGAAAATAGATCAGGGCAGCGGGAAGCTGGATATGACAACCCACCCCTTGTGGCAAAACCTTTTCAATACCTGGAAACAAAAGAAGCCTGTTCTTACCTATGAGTTAGCAGGGCAGGATCTTTGGGATTATTATAAGGCAATTTCAAGCGCACCCGGCTACCATGCACCCGAACTTGATCCTGATTACGCCATTCCGGATGATATTAGTAAAGCCAGGCAGTATTGCAACTGTTTCATATTCGCCGAAGGTGGCCTGTTTGCTTTCACACTGGAGCCGTTTTCACCGAAAGAAAGCCAGATATTGGAAAAATTCACCGCGGTATTTTCCCTCACCTATCGCCGTTATCTCGACCTGAAGCAGGCTGAAGAACAGGCACGTGAAGCAACAATTGAAGCTTCGTTGGAGCGTGTACGTGGCAAAGCGATGGCGATGCGCAACACTAATGATCTTTCGGTTACCGCAAGCACGGTGTTTACCGAATTGCGAAACCTCGGTATTAACCCCATCCGCTCGGGTGTTGGCCTGGTAACTAAAGAAACCCGAAAAGCAAAAATATATTCGAGTACCTCTTCATCAACAGCTGCCGACCTTTCGCTGATGGGCGAGGTAACATTATCGGGTCATCCTGCATTCGAACAACAATATAGATCATGGCTGAAACAGGAGAATTATGCTGTTGCCTTAAAGGGAGCAGAGCTTGCCTCGTATAATAAAATTCTTTCGGCCGGTTTAAATGCTGACCTGGATATCACCGGCAAAGATCAAGCAGAGCAATACGGGCATTGGTTTATGTTTTCAGAAGGGTTTTTGTACGCATGGTCGGCCAAGAGCTATACCGAAGCTGAAATGAAGATCCTGGAACGCTTCAAAAATGTGATCGAGCTGACTTTCAGGCGATATATCGAACTGCAAAAATCAGAAATCAGCGCCAGGGATGCTGTAAGGGAGGCCTCACTCGATCGTGTGCGTGCCGAAATTGCGTCCATGCGTTCAACTGAGGATCTGGAGCGGATAACCCCTTTGATATGGAATGAACTGACCATACTGGGCATACCTTTTATCCGTTGCGGGGTATTTATCGTTGATGAACAGGCGCAGGTTTTCCATACCCATTTGTCAACGGCTGATGGTAAAGCATTGGCAACATTTAATCTGCCATTTGATTCCGAAGGTATCGGTCGTGACGTATTGCCTGCCTGGCGTAAAAAACAAGCCGCAGCTATCCATTGGAGCAGGGAAGAATTTGCAAATTATACCAAAAACCTGGTGGAGCAGGGAACGGTAAAATCGAAGGAGCGGTATGTAACGGAGCATCCCGATACCAGCCTTGATCTGCATTTCTTCCCTTTTTTGCAGGGGATGTTATACGTGGGGAATGTAGCGCCGCTGATGGATGATGAAAAGGACCTGGTGCAATCCTTGGCTGATGCATTTTCAACCGCATATGCCCGTTACGAGGATTTCAATAAACTGGAAGCTGCCAAAGAACAGGTTGAAAATACGCTGACTGACTTGAAGGCGGCCCAAACCAAACTGATCCAGTCCGAAAAAATGGCCTCGCTGGGTGAACTCACCGCAGGGATAGCCCACGAGATACAAAACCCGCTGAATTTCGTCAATAATTTCTCCGAGGTGAACCAAGAGATGATCGATGAATTGCAGGAGGAATTGAGAGCGGGTAATATCGAAGAAGCGTTGGCGCTCGCAGCGGATATTAAACAAAACGAGGAAAAGATAAATCACCATGGCAAACGTGCCGACGGTATTGTAAAGGGTATGCTGCAACATTCGCGCACCGGCGGCGGCGAAAAGCAACCTACCAATATGAACACCCTGGCTGATGAATTCCTGAGGTTATCCTACCACGGGCTACGGGCAAAGGATAAATTATTCAATTCGGAGATGGTCACCCATTTTGACCCTGATCTGCCAAAAACAAACGTGATCGCACAGGATATGGGCCGGGTACTGCTCAACCTGTTCAATAACGCTTTTTATGCGGTGAATCAGAAGCATAAAACGACAGGCGATGAATACAAGCCCGAAGTATCTGTGACCACGTTTAGGGAGGATGGACAGGTAATAATCAAAGTAAAAGATAACGGTGCAGGTATTCCCGATGCGATAAAGGAAAAGATCATGCAGCCATTTTTTACAACCAAACCAACCGGCGAAGGCACGGGCTTAGGTTTATCATTAACTTATGATATGGTAGTGAAGGGGCATGGGGGAAGTATACAGGTGAACAGTGTTGAGGGCGAGGGATCGGAGTTTATTATTCAATTACCAATTACTTAATCAACATAGCATGAAAAACATTTTTAAAATATTATTACTGCTATTAATACCTGTATTAGCCAATGCTCAACTGCACTTGCCCGACAGTACCGTCCGTGCATTAAAAAATGCCTCGAACGACTCTTTGCGTTACCGGGCAAACTTGCAGGCTTATTTTTATTTTGAAGAAATAAACCGTGACAGTGCACTTTCATACAATGCGAAGGCCTTATTACTGGCGCGAAAAAATAATAAAACGCTTTTAGTAGCCCGTGACCTTGCCAGCAAAGCTTATCAATTAACAACAACAGGAAGATATGCTGAAGCGCTTAATAACCTGCTACAGGCATTTACAATTGCTGAAGACCCTAAAAATGCGAGTAGCAGCTGGTTTATAAACCGGCAATCAACACCAGAAAAAGGCAGGCTCTTGATACTGGCATTAGTACATCATATGTTTGGGGTGCTGATGGATCGTACACAAAATACCGAACAGATGATCCTTCATTTTAAAGAAGCCAAAAGAATTGCTCAGGAAATAAACAATGCCCAACGCATTATGCTTGCTGATATGAACCTGGGAAACGCGTACATCACCCTCAACAAAATAGATTCGGCATTAATTTTTGAAACCGGGGCAAGGGATATTGCAGTAAAAGTAGGGCAAAAGAAATTCTTAGGCTACATCTTAGGTGTTCTGGGGGACATTGCCCTAAAAAAAGGGGATAAATCCAAAGCAAAACAGTTTTATTATGAAGGCGTCCATTCAGCTATTGAACAAAATAACATATCCAGCTTAACCAGGAATTATTTAAAGCTGACCAGCTTTTACCTGGCCGAAAAAGAAAAAGATTCGAGCCTTTATTTTGCCACAAAAATGCTGGAAACTTTTAAAACGATCGGCCCAAATACAAGCCTGCAGCTCAATATAGGGATAGCTTATGAGAACCTCTATCTTAGTTATAAATTAAGAAACCAACAGGACAGTGCCTTTAAATATGCCGGCGTTGCCCTTATCGCTAAAGATAGTATATTTAAAAACAGGCTCTCAAGTCTAGCTCAGTTTCAAAGCACTTCATTCGGCGAGCAGCTTCGTTTGCAGGTACTGGAAAAAGAGAAAATACAGATCCAAACTAAGATCAGAACCTACGTATTGCTTGCAGGGTTAAGTGTTTTTCTCATCATTGCCTTAATACTTTACCGCAACAACCGGCAAAAACATGAAGCCAATAAAGTATTGGAAAGCACGCTAACCGATCTTAAATCAACCCAAACCCAACTCATCCAATCCGAAAAAATGGCCTCGTTGGGTGAGTTGACGGCAGGTATTGCCCATGAGATACAGAACCCGTTAAATTTCGTCAATAATTTTTCGGAAGTCAGCGCCGAATTAACACAGGAATTAAAGGAAGAATTAAGAAGCGGCAATACTGAAGATGCTATTGCGATAGCCGATGACCTGGAACAAAACCTAGGTAAAATTAGCCATCATGGCAAACGTGCCGATGCTATTGTAAAAGGCATGCTGCAACACAGCCAATCAGGGAGCGGCACAAAAGAACAAACTAATATCAACGCGCTGGCTGATGAGTTTATGCGGTTGGCATACCACGGGTTACGGGCGAAGGATAAATTATTCAATTCGGAAATGATTACCCACCTTGACCCAGATCTGCCTCAAATAAATGTGATACCGCAGGATATGGGCCGCGTACTGCTCAACCTGTTCAATAACGCTTTTTATGCGGTAAACCAAAAGCAGAAAACGGCGGGTGCGGATTATAAACCGGAAATATCGGTAGCTACTTCAACAGAAAATGGACAGGTAGTGATCAAAGTAAAGGATAATGGCAATGGAATTCCGGATGCTATTAAAGAAAAGATCATGCAGCCATTTTTTACCACCAAGCCCACGGGTGAGGGTACCGGCCTGGGCTTGTCATTAACCTATGATATGGTGGTGAAGGGGCATGGGGGGAGTATCCAGGTTAACAGTGAGGAAGACAAAGGTTCTGAATTTATTATTAAATTACCACTCCTAAACTCATAGATCACAATGAAAAAAGTATTGTTGTTTTTGACATTCATTACCTGTTCTATCTTGTCATACGGGCAGGAATTAAGGATCAAGCAAATTGAGAAAGATATTAAAGAGCATACCCAGCAAGATACACTTAGGGTAAACCGACTGAATGAATTGCCCGTTTTAATAACCTTACCCATTGGCAAGCTGGATACTATGGCATCCGAGGCCCTTGCCATTTCGCGTAAACTTCATTACAGCGAGGGGGAAGTTGAGGCTTTGATCCAGGTTGAGAGGGTAGCTTACCGGAAAAATAATTTACCCCGGGCACTCGCATTGGCGCAGCAGACCATTACCATGGCAGAAAAAATTAAGGATAAAACTCACCTGTCAGATGCCTATGCTGCAATTGCCGCGATAGAGAATTATATAGGGGAAAGCAAACAGGCATTGGCATACCAGGTAAAAGCGGAGGCTGCTGCACAAACCACGCAAAATAAAAGCCTGATCGCCCTGCGCCAGCTTGGTATCTCGACTATATACTCGGCCTCGGTCGGGGACTATTCCAAAGCGATGGAATGGGCGCTAAAAGGTGAAAAAAATGCGGAAGACGTAAATAATCTCACATTGTTGGCACAGGCATGGTCAAGCATTGCCACAGTTTATACCAATATTGGTGACAAGGCAAATGCGCTCACTTATTATAAAAAAGCATTAGATGCCAACAAAAAGCTCGGAGACCCAAAATTAGAATTCAACCTGCTTAACCGCATAGGAGAAATGCACCGTTTGGGCGGCAACTATCCCGAAGCCATAAAAGCATACCAGGAAGCACTCTCAAAACCACAGACAGCGTTTAACACCGAACTGACAGAAAGCAACATTGCCGATGTTTATGTGAGGACCGGCAACCTGCCTATGGCATTTAAATATGGTTTTGAATCACTGAAGGGCGCACAACAAATTGACGATACCCAAGGTGAGGAATGGATATACGGCATACTGGCACGCGCCTATTTAAAATTGAATAAACCAGATAGTGCAATTTATTATTCCAGCATGGGGTACTCAAAAGCCAATCATACCAGTACCATAGAATTTAAACGCGATAACGCCGAAGCCCTGGCCAATGCTTATGCTGTGAAAAAGGATTTCGCTAATGCTTATAAATACCATGTTCTATATATCAGCTATCGCGACAGCATGTCAAGCGCGCAGGTTACCAATCAAACCAGTTTGCTGCAGTATAATTATGATATGGCCAAAAAGCAGGTACAGATCGCAACGCTTAACCAGGAGACGAAGCTGCAAAACTCCCTTTTAATAGGCACATTAGTGGTTTTGGGCCTGATCGGCATTACCGTGGTTATCCTTATCAGGAACAACCGGCAGAAGCAGAAAGCCAACAACCTGTTAAGCAAACAAAAGCAGATGATAGAAGAGGAGCGTGATAAAACCAACAAAGCGCTGGCAGGTCTGCAGCTCACCCAAAAGCAGCTCATTCAATCCGAAAAAATGGCCTCCCTGGGTGAACTTACTGCGGGTATAGCGCACGAGATACAAAACCCGCTCAACTTCGTCAATAATTTTTCGGAAGTAAATAGAGATCTGCTTATTGAAATGAGAGAGGAGATCGATAAAGGAAATCTTGATGAGGTAAGGGCTATTGCAAATGATATCATTGAGAATGAACAAAAGATCAACCATCACGGTAAGCGCGCCGATTTTATAGTAAAAGGCATGCTGCAACACTCGCGAACGAACTCCGGGGAAAAACAGCCAACCGATATCAATATCCTTGCCGATGAATTTTTCAAACTTGCTTTCCACGGGCTTAGGGCAAAAGACAAATTGTTCAATGCCGAAATGGTTACCAATTTTGATAAAGGCCTGCCAAAAATAAATGTTGTGCCGCAGGATATGGGCCGTGTGCTGCTCAACCTGTTCAACAACGCTTTTTATGCAGTAAATCAAAAGGTTAAAACAGCGGGGCCAGGTTACAAACCGGAAGTAACGATTATAACAGCCACAGAAAATGGAAATATTATTATCAAAGTAAAAGATAACGGCAACGGTATTCCAGATGCTATAAAAGAGAAGATAATGCAGCCATTCTTCACCACCAAACCTACAGGTGAAGGAACCGGTCTGGGGCTATCTTTAACCTATGATATGGTAGTAAAAGGGCACGGCGGTAGTATTAATGTTGACACCAAAGAAGGGGAATACACCGAATTTACGGTAACATTACCGCTTTCTTAGGTTTAATAATTACATTTAGATTTCAAATTGAACTCATACTAAAAAATGGATTTTTTCTACTTCCTGGCGGCGTTTTTACTGGTAAGGCGTATAAAAAAAACGCTGAAGTTTTCTGTTTTATATCCCAAATGGCAAAGCCTGATCACCGTAGCTACCTGGAGCGTGATCGTTGGCTACGCATTATGTTTCAGCCTTGAGGATTATGCAAGAGATGCTATTGGTGGCGCCCTATTGCTGGGCTTGATATATTATATATACATACAGGCCGACTTTCAGTCCCTAAAAAATTACCTGGTAGCCAATATTCCCCTGGCAGCAATGGGATTTATCAACGCGATCGGGATACTGGCAGTGCCCGATTTTTATGATAAGTATTTACAGTTTTTTGGCTGGGCCACTGTAATCGCCTTCGCCTGGATATTTGGCAAATGGGCAACTTCCCGGAAACAGGAGGAAGAACTGCGCATCAGTACCGAGCGCCGAGCCGAGCTGGAGTCCTTAGTACAGGAACGCACCGTTGAGCTGAGCAAACAAAAAGAAGAACTGCAGGAGACGGTTAAAGAACTGAAATTGACGCAAACCCAACTGATCCAATCTGAAAAAATGGCCTCGCTGGGTGAACTGACGGCAGGTATTGCCCACGAGATACAGAACCCGCTAAATTTCGTCAATAACTTCTCTGAAGTAAGCATGGAACTGCTGGATGAAATGGAGGAGGAGCTAAACAAAGGAGACAAAGACGAGGCGATTGCAATTGCTGCCGATATTAAACAGAACCTTGAAAAAATACGCCACCACGGCCAGCGGGCCGATGGCATTGTAAAGGGGATGCTGCAACATTCCAGGGCCAGCAGCGGGCAAAAGGAACCAACCGATATCAGCGCATTGGCTGATGAATATTTTAGACTGGCTTACCACGGTTTGCGTGCGAAGGACAAATCTTTTAACGCGGAACTGGTGACACATTTTGATGATAAGCTGCCAAAAGTAAGCATGGTGCCGCAGGATATCGGTCGTGTAATGCTCAACCTGTTTACCAATGCATTTTATGCCGTGCAGCAAAAACAAAAAACAGCCGGACCGGAGTATAAGCCAACTGTGGAGGTAACTACCAGTGCCGAAAAGAAATCAATTACGGTTAAAGTTAAGGATAATGGCATTGGCGTACCCGATGCTATTAAAGAGAAAATTATGCAGCCGTTTTTTACCACCAAGCCAACCGGCGAGGGCACTGGGCTGGGGCTATCCCTTGCTTATGATATGGTGGTAAAGGGGCATGGGGGTGTTTTAGATGTGACCAGCAAGGATGGGGAAGGTTCGGAATTTATTATTAAATTACCCATTATTTAATCGCATTAATGAAGAAGATATTCATTGTCCTTTTATTGCTTTTTACAGCAGGGTCCTCTATCGCTCAGCGCAAAAAAATTGACACCCTGCGGGTTGCCTTAAGCAAAGCTGCTGACGATACCTCCCGGTTGAATATATTAAAACAATTAAGCACGGTTTATTTTATATCCAATCCCGATTCCAGTATCATATTTTCGCAGCAGGGCTATGACCTGGCCGTAAAATATAACCGGGTATTTGATGAGGCCAGGATGCTTAACAATTTGGGAAATGCTTATGGCACAATAGGCGATTATGTTAAAAGCATCCAGTTTTATTTAAAAGGATTGAGGGCTAACGAAAGCATCAACAACGTAACGGGGATTGTAACCAACTATAACAATATTGGCGCTACTTATGTTGAGGCTACAGATTATGCAAAGGCTCTTTCTTATCTTCAACTGGCAT
>JABDFM010000054.1 GCA_013286565.1 Bacteroidota bacterium | reverse complement strand
CCGGTGAGCGTAAAGAATATTTTTATGCCGAAAAGGATACCTGGTTGATAGCGCGGCAGGTGGCACAGGAACGTAAGAAGAGAGAACTTGACCCGGTGATCAAGGTGCTGAATGAGTTGGCCGCTATAAAAGGAGATGAAAAAGACGCTGAATACAAGACATTCAAGACATCTGTGAATGATATCAACAAACTGGCAAAAAACGTGAATAAAACTTTAGAGACCATGCTTAAGGCTGAAGAGAACTGGTTTTGGGGCTCTATTTTTAAAATATTTAAGTAAGCCTTTTTTTATAAATTTATCTTTCATTTTTTACTGAAAATACAATAATAAAAATCACTATGTATTATTTCAAAAAAACAATCAGGTATATCTTAGGCATAGGCGGGGTCTTAGGCATTCTTGGGGCCTGTATTGAAACATTCCAATGGCATATATTGGGATTTATCGCATACCCTAACGCAATATATTTTATAATTCTTTACTTCCCCGCCATGATACTATTACCATTAGTTTCTGTTTGCAATTACTTTATTACCAAGAAATTTTGGTCAGAATTTAAAACAGAATATTATTTCTGGTTTGCCCAATTGGGCCTCGGTATATCATTTAACCTGATCGATCTTATAGCTGAGCACTTAAAACGATAGTACCATGAAAACCCTCAAAGACCACATCATCCTCTACAACGCTGAATGCCCAATGTGCAATATTCAATAAATTAAATATTGGAATTATGTTTTACTTCAGAATAACTTTAAGATACATTTTAGGAACAATTGCCTCTTTATATATAATTACTCTGCTATTTCATGTGTTCAAAAATGGCATCGAAATAGGTTCAGGGCACATACTGGCTTATGCAATTGTATTGGTGCAAATACCAGCTGCGATTCTTCTGATTATCATTTCAGTTTATTCCTATTTAACCAAGAAGGTTTTTTGGTCATTGTTCAAAATAGAATATTGCTTTTTATTTGCGACACTGGTACCATTTATAATAAGCTGGTTTGTTTACATCGTATTCCCTTATTTCCAATCAATATTTAAATAGCAAAATCATGAGAACCTTTAATAAATGTAATTAATAACTAAAACGACAACATCATGAACTACTTAATTTTAACCTACATCATTTATTTAGCTGTAAGCATAGCCTTAACCATTTGGGTAGCTAAAGTTTTATTTAAAAACGGCCGCATTTTTTTGGTCGACATTTTTCATGGCAACACACTGCTCGCCGATTCAGTGAACAAGCTTTTGGTAGTGGGATTTTATCTCATCAATATTGGCTATATGAGCCTGGCATTAAAGGAAAGCGGGAGCATCCCCAGTACGCAGGTTGTGGTCGAGGTGCTGAGTTTTAAAATTGGCTGGATCATCCTTATCCTGGGTGGCATGCACTTTCTGAATCTGACCACCTTCTTTAAGTTGAGAAACCGCGCTCAAAAACAAATGAAAGAAACACAAACACCCAATGACTGAGATAATGAAAACCTATAATAAGATAGTACTGGCCGGTGGTAATGGTTACCTGGGTACAGTATTGGCCGAACATTATAAAACCATTGCAGATGAGGTGATCATTCTTAGCCGGAGTTTTAAACCTGCACAGGATAATATCAAAACTTTGGTTTGGGACGGAAAGCATGAGGGCGAATGGGTAAATGAATTGGAAAATACCGACCTGCTGTTTAACCTCTGCGGTAAAAGTGTGAACTGCCGCTACACCGAAAGGAACAAAAAAGAAATTATTGCTTCACGAGTTGAACCTACCATCCTGCTGAATAATGTGATTCTGAAATTAAAGCACCCGCCCAAATTATGGATAAATAGCAGTTCCGCAACAAGGTATCGTTATGCAGAGGACCGTCCGCAGGATGAGTTAAATGGTGAGGCAGGTTATGGTTTTTCTGTAGAGGTCTGCAAGGCCTGGGAAAATGCTTTTTTTGAAGTAACTACTCCACATACACGTAAGGTCGCTTTGCGGATGGGTATCGTGTTCGGCAAACATGATGGTGTTTTTCCAAGGCTCCTCAACCTGGTTAAGTTTGGTTTGGGCGGGCAACAGGGAAACGGGCAACAATATGTAAGCTGGATACATGAAGATGACATAGCACAGATCACCGAATGGCTGCTGACACATCCTGGGTTATATGGCGTCATTAACGCCACCGCACCAAACCCTGTTAAAAACGCTGAAGAAATGCGGCTTATCCGCAGTATTTATGGAAAGCCATTTGGCTTGCCTGCGCCAAAATGGCTTCTTGCTATTGGCGCTTTACTAATAGGTACAGAAACAGAATTGATCTTAAAAAGCAGGTGGGTAATACCTGCGAGATTATTGGAGGCCGGGTATGTATTTAAAATGCCCAAAATTGAAGAAGCCATAAAGGCTTGTATATATTAATAATCTATATCAGCATAAAAAACTGTCCTATATAGTTTAAAACCATATCTGATTAGTCGTTTCAGCATTATTATGTAAAAAACTTGTCCCAATAAAGCACCCAATTGCTTTTCACACATTAGTGATTATATTTGCGTTCGCAAAAAGCATCATTTAAGATAATAATGAGAGAAATACAATTCAGAGAAGCGCTTCGGGAAGCAATGAACGAAGAAATGCGCAAGGACGATAAAATATACCTGATGGGTGAAGAGGTGGCTGAATATAACGGTGCCTATAAAGTAAGCCAGGGTATGCTGGATGAGTTTGGGGCCAAACGGGTGATAGATACCCCGATCTCTGAATTGGGTTTTGCCGGTATCGGCATTGGCTCGGCTATGAATGGCCTGCGCCCGATCATCGAGTTCATGACCTTTAACTTCTCGTTGGTAGCTATCGATCAGATCATCAACGGTGCTGCCAAGATTATGTCGATGAGCGGCGGTCAGTTTTCAGTTCCGATCGTTTTCCGCGGTCCAACTGGCAATGCGGGGATGCTTAGTTCACAACACAGTCAGTGCTTTGAGAACTGGTATGCTAACTGTCCGGGTTTAAAAGTGGTGGTGCCATCAAACCCCGCTGACGCAAAAGGCTTATTAAAATCGGCTATTATCGATCCTGATCCGGTGATCTTTATGGAATCGGAACTGATGTATGGCGATAAAGGTGAGGTGCCTGAAGAAACCTACTATATACCGCTTGGTAAAGCAAACGTGACCAAACAAGGTACCGATGTAACTTTGGTTGGTTTCGGCAAGATCATGAAAGTGGTAAACGCCGCCGCTGCCGAACTTGAAAAAGAAGGCATCCATGCCGAGGTGATCGACCTGCGCACCGTGCGCCCGATCGATTATGAAACCGTTATCAACTCCGTTAAAAAAACAAACCGTTTGGTGATTGTTGAAGAAAGCTGGCCGTTAGGCTCTATAGCCACTGAAGTTGCCTTTAAAGTACAAAAGGATGCATTTGATTATTTGGATGCACCTATCCTGCGCATTATGGGTGGCGATGTGCCGTTACCTTATGCACCAACCCTGATACAGGAATACCTGCCAAATCCCGAAAGAGTGATCAAGGCAGTTAAGGAAGTAATGTACGTGAGTAAATAAGCTCAGTGAAATATTAAAAGAAAGGCCCCGGTTACCGGGGCCTTTCTTGTTTTACAGCAAGGTTATGGATGATCAAGGCTATATACTTTTTTCGAGGTTGATATAATAAAATCAATAGACATTCTTCCTGCGCCTTCCAGTAAAAGAAAAAGGCAGGTAAGAATCTGGGCATAGTCAGCCCTGGTTTCATGCTCCACAGCCCATATTCCCACTTTTGGTGCTGCCGCAGGCATAGGTAAAGGCAAATTACCCAGGTATAAACCGATCTTGGTTGATAAAACAGCGACGATCATCTGTACGATAAAATAGAGGGCCACAAATCTTGTAAACAACCCGAATATGAGCAGTAATCCCCCGATTATTTCACCTGTAGCTACTAAATGGGCTGTAGTTTCGGGAAAAGGGAAACCTAATTTGGTAAACCGGCCTACTCCCTGGTTGGTATAAACAAATTTTAGTATTCCTTCAAAGAAGAAAACGGTACCCGCCATTAATCGGATAATAATAATTGACGATTGGCCTGTAACCGGTGGGTATTTAAACCACTCCCATATCTTTTTCATTATTTTTTAGTTTTAATTTATATAAATTGATAATGATGCAAATGTGCCTGTTGGCTGGCGTCCTGTAAAAGATTTTACATCAAGCACCATAAATACTTGACTAAGCAGGTTTTATCAAGAGTTTAGCTTGGTTGATGTAATAAAATGGGAAAGCACAAAGCACATTAATATCTTTGAGTATGTTAATATCCGGAACGAAGAATAATCTGATTTACCATGCGCTGTTTTGGCTTGGGATATACCTGCTCTGGGTTTTTGTTTTCCGCAACTATTCCTTTTCGTTAACCAAAACTATCAGTGTAGAGTTTTGCTACTTATTGTTCATTACTGCTGATTATTATATTGCCACTTATTTTATCATCCCCAAATTTTTAAAGGCAAAAAAGTACACCTGGTTCATTTTATTAATGATCCTTTTGATTGCTTTTTCAGCACTCCTCCGGGCGGCTGTTTCCCGGGAAATGAACCTTCATGTTTTTACAAATAGCCCCAAAATCAGTTTCGGCGCGCTATATATTAACTCCGTGGTGAATATTTTTATTTGGGTCGAGCTTATTGTCATCGGCAAAATGATCTTTGACCGAATATACGACCAGCAACAACTGGCAATTTTAGAAAAGGAAAAGGCAAAGCATGAGTTGGATTTTTTAAAAGCGCAGATCAACCCCCACGCGCTTTTTAATTCGCTTAATTCTATTTACGGGCATATAGATAAAAACAATCAAACAGCCAGGAATATTCTGCTGCAATTTTCGGGCTTGTTACGCTATCAGCTGTATGACTGTATGGTAGATAAGATCAGCCTGGAAAAAGAGATCGAATACATCGGGAACTATATCGCTTTCCAACAGCTTCGGAAGGACGAAAACCTGGTTGTGGATATGGAAACCGATATAGCGAAAGGAGAGTATAACATCGCGCCTTTACTGCTGGTTACGCTAATTGAGAATGCCTTTAAATTTGTAAGTAACCTGCCGGATAAATCTAATAGAATCGCTATTAAATTAACGGTTAAGGATAAGCTATTTACTTTCAATATTTGTAATACAACCGACCCTTCACAGCCGGTAATTATCTCTAATACGGGTGGAATTGGCCTGGTTAACCTAAAAAGAAGGCTTGAACTTTTATATCCGGGTAAATATGATATCTCATTTGATCAGCAGGACTGCCATTACGAAGCAACTCTTAAAATTGAAATGGAATGAAACTAAAGTGTATTATAGTAGATGACGAGCCCATCGCGAGGAAGGTTATTGAAGAATTTATTGAAGATATTGATTTTATGGAAGTAGTTGGCCAGGCAGAAAATCCTGCAAAGGCTATAAAGCTGCTTAATGACAATATCGTCGATGTTATCTTCCTCGATATTAATATGCCAACCATCAGCGGCATCGATTTTTTAAAGAGTTCAAAAAATACAGCAAGTATTATTATGACAACAGCCTATGCCGAACACGCGGTAGAAGCTTTTTCATTGGATGTGCTGGACTACCTGGTGAAGCCCATACCTTTTGACCGGTTTTTAAAAGCCTGCAATAAAGCAAAAGAGGTTTCTGAAACCAAACAGCGCTTATCAGCTACCCAGCAGCCAATAAATGATCACTTTTTTATCAAGTGCGATAACCAGATCGAAAAAGTGTATTATGCCGATCTGTTGTATGCCGAGTCGATGATGAACTATGTATTGCTGCACACCCCCACCCGCAAAATGATAGTTTATATAACCCTTAAAGGTTTGGAGGAGCAGCTACCAGAAAATCAGTTTATAAAGGTTCATAAATCTTTCATTGTAAACCGCAGCAAGATAAAAAGCATTGAAGGCAATATGATCAATATAGGGAACGAGAAGATCACCATCAGTCAAAACCTGCGCGAAAAAGTGCTGAACGAAATTTTGAAAGATAAAATGATCAGGAGGTGAGCGTTGATTAGGTTGGATTAAGTTGACTAAGTTAGATTGTGTTGGTCAAGTTGCAATGATTTAATCCTTCAATCGTAAAAATCAAAGTTCAGACAACAACCCCCAATCAACCACTTAACTTAGTCAACTTAATCCAACCTAATCAACCAACCCCTCACTTGCCATCAGGAAATGCGACACCATTATGACAGGTGTTACATGTGGCTGTCAACTCCGGGCTGCCGATCATAGGATGTTTGATTTTAAAATATTTTTTGTTGATCCCTATGGTCATCCGCATCATGGATCGGGCAATCTCTTTTTCAGGTTTTTCGTCACTGGCAAAATCCAGTTTACCAGTATTTTTATCTGACGCATGGCAAAAATTACATGATACGCCCAGGGCATCCTCAAAATCATCAACCATTATTTTTTGCAGGTCTTTAGAGCTAATGTTTTTGGGCAGCACCTTCAGGTTAACGAAACTCTCCTCGTTTGGTTTTAGATCAATTGTTGCGGCAGCGCCGGTGATCACAATAACAGCAAGCGCCACTATCACTAACAGTTTTTGGTTCATCTTCATGATTTAAACTTTTTTGGCAAGTATGTTTAATACTACTTCAAGGTTATCAGAAATAGTGCTTGTTCCACCAACATCAAAATCTTTTCTGTTTATTTTAAATGTGCCTTTAAACAGGTAGCCATCATTTGAGGGTATTGCAGTAAACGGGAATGAAATTTCTTTTGCCTGCTTCTTAATAGTAAGCATACCATGGATCATATACGCACCATTATTACCCGTAACCTTAGTGGATACAAAATGAATGTTTGGATAATTCTTTACATCAAAATAGTTGTTATCTCTTAAATGACTATCCCGTAAACTATTATCGGTATTAACGGTATTTGCATCGATACTAACGTCAAAATTACTCTCGACCGGTTTTTGAGGGTCAAATTTTATAGTCCCGTGTAATCCTGTAAAGGTGCCTGTTACATCAAAACCGAAGTTTTTTATGGTAAACTGTAAGGAAGAACCCTGGTCAACTGGTTTATATTGAGCAAATGCAAAATTCCCTGCTATAGTGATCAGTATAAATAATACGATTGTTTTCATCTTGGATTGACGGAATTATTGTGCACTTGCTTCTATTAAAGGTGAATCGGTAATAGCCAACGTATGGTTATGTTCAAGGTAGTTAACACTTGTCAGCCCCAGTACACTGCGCAGTTTTTCGGCGGGTACTTTCATTGGGCCCGGAGAAGGAGCAGATCCTGGTGAAGGTTGCGGAAACGCGGTTGACATTGCTGTATGAAAGGTGATATTACCCTCTATTTTTTGTATGGTTTGATGAATATGGCCATTTAAAACTGATACCGATCCAAAACGTCTCAACAATGTTAATGCCTGTTCGCTGTCTTTAGTGCCCCAACCCCATTGCGGATAAACAGCCCATAGTGGGATATGTGCAAATACAACTATAGGGGTGCTGTTTGAATACTTTCTCAAATCATCCTCCAGCCATTTAAGCTGTTCAGCACCCAATACGCCAAGGCCACCGTCCACCTGTACCAAAGCATTCACCAGGCCAATAAAATGCACCCCATTCTTGTCAAAGCTATACCACCCGTCACCCTTTGTTCCTTTTCCATATCGCTCAAGATAAAGTTTACCATTATCAGTTAGATCATGCTCGCCCGGTACATAAAATACATTCCCTGTTTTTGCACTTTTTAAAGTCTGCTCCAGCGTATCAAATTCATCCGCCTGTGCTAAGTGTGAAAGGTCGCCTGTATGCAGCATAAATGAAGGTGCGGTTGGCATCGCATTTATTTTTGCTATGGCCGCCTGTAGTGTTCCAACAACATCGGGGTTTGCCGCTTTGTTGAAACCAATGTGACTGTCGCTTATCTGCACAAAACTGAAATCAGATTTGGGGACTATCAATCCTTTTTTGATACCACCGGTATTTTTGTCTATCATCTGGCTCATGCCGTATGATTTCAAAATGCCGCCTGACATCATCCAAAGTACACCGGTTCCGGCCCATGCCATACATTCAAGAAAGCCGCGCCTGTCAATACCATCATGACTATCATTATTATGAATAAGGCCGTCGTTTTTTTCGTTTTCCATGATTTTTCCTTTTTTAATTAATGTGTAACTGAATTACTTCACTAAGGAATAAGGAATGTGCCCGGCCTGGAAATATTTTACATTAAGTAGGAAAAATACTTGATGAATAACCCCGAAAACAAAAAAAATAAAAATGGCGGACGATCAATAAAAGCCATCCGGAATTTAGACATACAAAAAATGCCCCGGTTTTACCGGGGCATTTGGCATTAAGAATATTTTCAAATTAATGGGCTTCTGCCGCACTCCATCCATCGCTCCAGCCGCTGCTATTCCCGCCTTTATTGTCTTTTATCAGTTTATCATATTTAACTGCCTGGGCAGGGGTTAATACGTCTTTGATCTTTTTGATCGTAGCTGCACGCAGCGGGCGTACAGCCACTAACATTTTATTGGTGTTGCCATGTTCACTGGCTTTAATTTTCTCAAATTTCTGTGAAGATTCCTTGTAAATAGCAGCTATTTTGGTGGTCTGAATATCAGTAAGCTTCAATTCTTTTTGTAACCCTTTGGCTTTTTCCACAGGATCAGTAATACCTGTGCTTTTTTGAGCGAAGCCTGCTGATGTTATCCCCACCAGCAAACAGCATATTAACAAGATTTTTTTCATCATTTAAAATTTTGGTTGATTAAATATTTAGCTAAATGTAACTTATATTTTACAGAAACAAAAAATGCCCTGATAAAATCAAGGCATTTTTGTTTGATAATATTTTGTAGAATTACCTTCTTCTGCCGAAAATACGCAGCAGCATCAGGAACAGGTTGATAAAATCAAGGTAAAGGGTTAAACCACCCATCAGCGCCATTTTCTTGGCCGAAGCGTCGCCATATTCTAAACCAGCGCCTATTCTTTTTAATTTTTGAACATCATAAGCAGTAAGGCCCACAAATACAGCTACCCCTACATAGCTAATAAGCATATTTAATCCTGAACTGTGCAGAAAGATATTCACCACGCTGGCAATGATTATTCCAAAAAGCCCCATGATCATAAGTGAGCCGAATTTAGTCAAATCTGTTTTCGTAGTATATCCCGCAACCGCCATTATACCGAATACTAATGAAGAAGTTAAGAACACTCCGAGTACCGATGAAGAGGTATAGACCAATAAAATAAAACTTAAGCTAATACCTGTCGCCGCAGAATAAGCGATGAATAAAAGCGTAAGCCCAAGATAGGAAATACGATTAAGTCCAAACCTGATCAATAATACAAATGCCAGGGGAGACAGCATCGCAACGTAAAATAAAAAAGTTGGCTGGCCTGTAGCAGCGTCAAAAAGTGATCTTAATAATGATGGGTTGGTTGCAAACTCATAAGCACATAATGATGATATACCTAAGGCCACAAACATCCATGCAAATACATTGGCAATAAATTTACGCGATTGGTCCGCGTCTTCTATCTGAATTACATTATCATAAGTGTAATTCGGGTTCTGATTTTCCATTTTTTTAAATTAATTAATTATACGAATTTACGAATAAAAGAGACAAGAGTCAAGATGCAAGAATCAAGATGGTTTTATGATGGCAATATCTTTCTTGCTTCTTGTCTCTTTGTTCTTGCTTCTAATTAAGTCTTTTAACCATTTGTTCCTCTACCTTTTTAAATACCTGTATAGGTTTCAGGTTGCGCCATGCGATATCGTCCAGCTCGCCGCCAAAGTTGATGTAGTAGTCGATATTGTTCCGCTTAAACTCATCGATCACGTGCTCCCTGAAGTTGATCCCGGCTATCCAGCCGTCTTCCACATCCTGGAACCACTCCTCATAGTAACAATCGTCGGACGAGTGAAAGTTCAATACATTCTCGCCTATCAGTACAAATTTATTAATCCCGTTATCTACCATCAGTTCAATGATCTCGCGCTTCATCAGCATGATATCGTTGTTGATGGCATCATTCCATTCGCCAATAAATTCTATGATGGCGTAGCCCCGTTCGTAATCGGCAAACAGTACTTTTAAATATAAAGTGCTTGAACCAAACGAGTCCCACTGCGGGTGCAGTAAGTAGTTATATATCTGCTTATCAAACTCAAACTCATTGTATTCCGTTGCATAAAAAGGGGAATACTCATCCTCAGATGCAACGTAATCATCTCTCCATTTATAATATGGCTCTATCTCGTGCATATATTACCAAATTCCCCTCCCAGGGACTTTATTAGTCTAATCAATCATTTACACATTCGCACATCCGCTACTGGAATTGCATAAAGTACTCAACAGCCCTTCTCACACTTCCATATTTTATCAGGAGCTCTGCAGCACTGTTTTCGTCAAGACCGGTATAGTTCATCACCATTCTGGTGCCCCTGTCAACCAATTTATTGTTGGTTAGCTGCATATCCACCATTTTATTGCCTTTTATCCTGCCCAGCTGTATCATTACGGTGGTTGTCAGCATATTCAATACCAGCTTTTGCGCCGTTCCCGCTTTCATGCGGGTAGAGCCGGTTACAAATTCGGGCCCTGTAACTACTTCAACCGGGTATTTTGCTTCGGCTGCTACAGGGCTGCCACTATTACAAACAATACAACCGGTAATTATATTGTTCTGGTTGGCTTTTTGCAAGCCCCCAATTACATAAGGGGTTGTACCCGATGCGGCAATGCCAACTAATACATCTTTTTCGTTGATGCGGTAAGCTGACAGATCCTTCCAGGCTTGTTCGGTATCGTCCTCGGCAAATTCAACCGCTTTACGAATAGCGCCATCGCCCCCAGCAATAAGCCCTACAACACGATCAAACGGAACCCCGAATGTAGGTGGGCATTCCGAAGCATCCACTACACCCAAACGACCGCTGGTACCCGCACCGATATAAAAAAGGCGACCATTGTTCCTCATTTTCTCCGTAACTATAGTAACCAGCTTCTCTATTTGTGGCAAGGCCAGCTTAACAGCACCGGCAACGGTTTGGTCTTCCTTATTGATATTTTCAAGAATTTCCAACACCGGCATCTGCTCCAGGTTATTATAATAAGAGTCTTTCTCAGTAACCTTTTCCATTTTAGTGCAATTCTTTGTACAAAAATCGTTAAAAATCGTCAAATCCAAGAGAAGTAGGTACATAAATTATTTGCAGTGCCGTTCATTGTTTAACTTTGTACGAACAACATGAAAAGAACCGCTTCCATAATATTCAGGTCACTCATCCTGATCTTGCTGGGCATAGCCATCGGCTTATTGCTGGGCGATAACGTGCAGCGCGGATTTTCATTAAACACCAGCAATAAAATATCAAAAGTTTTACGCCTGGTGCGCCAAAACTATGTTGACTCTGTCAATGTAGATAGCATTGAAGGTGTTACGGTAAATAACCTTTTACAAAACCTCGACCCACATTCATTGTATTTGCCGCCGCAGCAGGCCCTGTCTATTAATGAACGTTTGGATGGTGGATTTAACGGTATTGGCATTGAATACCAGGTACTGCGTGACACGCTGATCATTACGCAGGTTTATGATGGCGGCCCGGCGGGGAAAGCCGGTATTATGACTGGCGACAGGGTAATAGACGTGAACGGTAAAAAATTCTCGGGCACACACATTAACCAGGCAGCAGTAAACAAAATTTTTAAGGGAAATGAGAATACAGAGATAGCGCTTTCAATTATGCGTCCTGCAAGTAATTTGCTCAAAGTTTATCATTTAAAACGCGGGCATGTTGATCTGAGCAGCCTTGATGCGTCCTATATAGCTGCGCCTTCAACCGGGTATATCAAGATCAGCAAATTCGCTTCAACTACTGATATAGATTTCAGGAATGCCCTTAAAAAGTTAAAAGCAGCCGGTATGCAAAAACTGGTGCTTGACCTGCGCGGGAACGGGGGGGGGTACCTCAATTCGGCTACTGAACTGGCAAGCGAGTTTTTGGATAAGGGGAAGCTGATCGTTTTCACCCGTGGCGTACACGAGCCGCGCGAGGATTACTTATCAACCGATTCAGGGTTATTTCAGCATGGCAAACTGGCGGTTTTGATCGATGAATATTCCGCCTCGGCAAGCGAGATATTAGCTGGTGCGATGCAGGATCTTGACCGTGCTGTAATTGTAGGCCGTCGTTCTTTTGGTAAAGGGTTAGTGCAGCAGCAGTTTCCATTCAGCGATGGTTCGGCGGTTAACCTAACCATAGCGCGATATTATACACCATCTGGGAGATCAATACAAAAATCATATAAGGGTGGCATAGAAAGCTACCGGAATGAAGTGGCAGAGCGCGTACAAAAAGGGGAGCTATTTTCGGAACAAAACTATCTGAAAGATACCGCCTTTAAAAAAGCGACCGCTTACCATACTACTACAGGCCGCAAGGTTTTTAGTGGCGGAGGTATCATGCCGGATATATTCGTTCCTGCCGATACCACCGGTAATACCCTGCTGATACAGGAGCTCAATAATCAGCAGCTTTTTAATGCCTTTGTGATCGATAAAATGCAGGCGGGGCTGAACAAATATTCAACAGGCGAAAGCTACCTTAAAAACTATAATGTAAGCAACAATCAGTTTGATGATTTTATTCTTTACGCTTCCAAAACCATGAAAGAAATGGATTCGGGCGAGATCAAAGTATCAAAAGAAAGTATAAAACTGTTGTTGAAAGCATTTGCCGCCCGTTATAAATGGGGAGATACCGCCTATTTCCAGGTGATTAACAGTAATGATAATACTTTGAAAAAAGCTATTTCAGAACTGAATTGATGTGCAGATTTCAAATGTGCGGATGTGCAAATTGATTTATGATAGCACAGTTGATAATCAAGGTAACTCTTTATCAGAATCTATACATCCGGACGCTTAACATCTGCACATTTGAAATTCGCGCATCTGCACATCAGGATTATTTCTGTCTGAACCAGATCTGCACCGGTGCGCCCGAAAGCTCAAAATTTTCGCGCACCTTATTTTCTATAAAACGGTAATAGGGCTCTTTTACATACTGTGGTAAATTGCAAAAGAACGCGAACATGGGCGATGTGCCCGCTATCTGCGTAGCGTATTTGATCTTCACATATTTACCCTTGATGGATGGCGGAGGGTAATTTTCAATAATAGGCAGCATGATATCATTCAGCTTAGAAGTAGGTATCTTCCGCCTACGGTTCTCATAAACCTGCTGCGCTGTTTCAATCACCTTTAAAACCCTTTGCTTTTCGGTAACTGAGGTGAATACGATAGGCACATCTGTAAAAGGGGCTATCTTATCACGTATCTGCTCTTCAAATACTTTGATGGTTTTGTTGTTCTTTTCGATCAAATCCCATTTGTTCACTACGATAACAATGCCTTTTTTATTTTTCTCGGCCAAATGGAAAATATTGATATCCTGCGACTCGATACCTTCCACCGCGTCGATCATCAGGATCACTACATCAGCTTCTTCCAAAGCTTTGATGGTACGCATTACCGAGTAAAACTCGATATTCTCTTTGACCTTTGTTTTTTTGCGCATACCGGCTGTATCCACCAGCATAAAATCATGTCCATACTGGTTGTAATGAATATGGATGGAATCGCGGGTAGTGCCGGCAATCGGCGTAACAATGTTACGATCCTTGCCTATCAAAGCATTAATAATAGATGATTTCCCTACATTGGGGCGACCGATAATGGCAAATTTAGGCAGCGTATTTTCTTCAGTAACTTCCTCGTCAAAATCCTTTACAACTGCGTCAAGCAGTTCGCCTGTTCCCGAACCTGTCATCGAGGAGATATTATAGATCTCGCCCAAACCAAGGCTGTAAAAAACAGTAGCATCTATTTGCTGCGAGTTATTATCTACTTTATTCACCACCACATGCACCGGCTTTTTACTGCGGCGCAGCAAGGCGGCTATTTCATCGTCCAGGTCAGTGATACCGGTAGTTACATCTACCATGAATAAAATTACAGTAGCTTCCTCTATAGCGATCACTACCTGCTCGCGTATAGCGGCCTCAAAAACATCTTCTGAATTAGCTACATAGCCGCCGGTATCGATCACCGTGAATGAATGGTGGGTCCACTCAGCAACACCGTAATGGCGGTCACGTGTAACACCGCTAAAGTCATCCACTATAGCTTTACGGCTTTCGGTTAAACGATTATATAAAGTTGATTTGCCTACGTTGGGCCGGCCCACTATGGCTACTATGTTGCTCATTTTAATTGTAAGTTGTGAGTAGTGAGTTGTGAGTACAACTTAGTCTATTCTCTTGTAAATTTAGCTGCAAATTACAAGTACTCAAAACTTATAACTTACAACTCAAAACTAATCTTCGTACCCGAATCTTTTCAGGTAATTTTTTTTGCTGCGCCAGTCGGGGATCACCTTGATAAACATTTCCAGGAAAACCTTCTTCTGGAAAAACTCTTCCATGTCCTTACGTGCATAAGTGCCTACCTTCTTCAGCGTTTCGCCGCCTTTGCCGATCAGGATATTCTTTTGCGAATCGCGCTCCACAATAATTTCCGAACTGATGCGGTATAAATTTTCGCCCTCAACAAACGCAGTGATGATTACCTCGGTGCTGTAGGGTATTTCTTTTTCGTATATCTTAAATATTTTTTCACGGATGATCTCTGATGCGAAGAACCTGTCGTTCCTGTCTGTCAGAGCATCCTTATCATAATAAGCAGGGTGTTCGGGTAGATGCTCGATCACAAAGTTCATTACTGCTAAAACATTATGGTCTTTCAGTGCTGATACGGCAAATATGGCCTTTGGCTTTAGCTTCTCCTGCCAGTAATCAACCTTTTGCTTTACCGTTTCCTCGTCTGATTTATCTATTTTATTGATGATGACACATAACGGCGCCGATGAGCCCTGCAGCTTCTCGATCACATCGCTTTCATCATACTTTTCGTTAATGTCGGTAACCAATAAGATCAGGTCGGCATCTACTATCGAGCCATTTACCTGGTGCATCATGGTTTCCTGCAGGGCATAATGCGGTTTGATGATACCCGGCGTATCCGAAAATACGATCTGGTAGTCGGGCTCGTTCACAATACCCAGTATCCGGTGCCTTGTAGTTTGAGCCTTAGGGGTAATGATGGACATTTTTTCGCCCACCAACGCGTTCATAAGGGTTGATTTACCCGCGTTGGGTTTACCAATTATACTTACAAAACCCGCCCTGTGACTCATAAAAAAATATATAAAATTTAATTTGGACTGCAAAGAAACGAATTATATCTTTGCAGTCCAATTAAAACGGAGTGCAAATTGCATTTTTGACAATTGGAAGCAACTTTCCGAAGTTATGATCGGATCGCAACATACAGAATAACAGTGCGGGATGGAGCAGTTGGTAGCTCGTCGGGCTCATAACCCGAAGGTCGTAGGTTCGAGTCCTGCTCCCGCTACCTCGAAAGCCTCTGATGAAAATCAGGGGCTTTTCTTTTTTGATAGCTCGCCGGGCTCATATCCGCCGACTGGCGGACGTAGGTTCGAGTCCTGCTCCCGCTACCGAATCGGACAGGCTTGAAAAATCAAGTTTTGTCCGATTTTTTTTTGCCTCTAACTTGTTGTTTATCAAGTAAATCAATTGTGCTGCTTCATTGATTTTAGCGGTTCGATAATCAGTTCCATCAAAACACAGTTTTTCCGGGTATATCGAACCAATGATTGAACGTTTAACGGTAGTATCACCTTCACTATAAGCGATTTGCAGCCTTGATAAGTTAGTTAATGCCTTATCTATGCAATCACTCAGGTCATATGATTTTGCACTAAATCCGGTTAGCTTTGCTTCAAGACTCAAAAGCTTATTTTCGCACTCCGCTTTTATTAATTTATAATCATTACTGTCAATAGCATCGTCTAATAACAGCTTTCGAGCCTTTGAAAGACGATCATTTTCCGCTTGTATTTGATTTAGTAATTCCTTTCTTCCATCAGTTTGTGAACCCGTTTGATTAAAGAAAATCTCCTTGATAACGGTCTTGTACAGTCCTACTACCTCATTCTTTGGCAAATATTTATTAAGTTCATTTAACATCCTGTCATTAGCTGTTTCCGCTTTAAATCTTACACCGCATGAGGAAATACAATGGTAGTAATAGTAGTAATTATGACGACCTTTTGAAGCGCTGCCTGTAAGCTGTTTGCCGCAATGAGGGCAAATAAGCAACCCACGAAGAGGTAAATTATCGGCTGTTGTCATTTTTACCATTTGAATTCGCCGCTTCCCATTAAGAATATCTTGTACCTCGTAAAATAAGCTTTCTGTTACGATTGGTTCATGTTGGCCCCTTACCAATTGTTGGGGTTCATCACGATAGGCAGGAACTACGATTTTACCACAGTAAACTGGGTTTCGAAGCAACGTGTAAAAATTACTTTTGCTACAATTCATTCCTTGTGCATTCACCTGGCGGCGAATATCATCGACTTGAAAAGTACCCTTTGCCACCTGTTCAAAAGCCCACTTTACGACATCTGCTTTTGACTCAACTGGAACTATCATTTTTTTGCCACCATCAGTTGTACGGTTGATGTATCCATAGGGGCCTGTAGTTAAATAGCGCCCTTCCTTTCGTGCCCGACGCATCCCATAAAAGGTGTTTAATGCCCGACGATCGTTTTCAACTTCGGGCGCAGCGAGGTAGAATGCAAGCATCATCTTATTTTCAGGAATTGACAAATCAAGCGGCTGCTCAACCGATTGCGGTTCAACGCCGATTTTGCGCAGGATATTGATCATTTGATAAGCATCCCCGGCGTTCCGGCTAAAACGATCCCATTTTACAAACAGAAGTAAATTCACTAAGCGACCCTTTTCTTTCTTAAGCTTTCCAAGCATATCAGTCCAGGCTGGCCGGTTAAATGTCTTGGCTGAATAATCTTCATAGATTACTTTTCTGACAGTAATGCTCTGAAGCCCGCAGTACTTCCGTAATACTTCTTCCTGGCTACGAATAGAATACCCTTTGTCCGCTTGCTCATCGGTGCTCACCCTGACATATAGATCAGCTGTTTTCATGAATTAAATTATTAGTGTTATTTACTGAGTTAATGTATCGATCTACAGACAATTTACCTAAAAAATACATGAAATCCAAGATTTCTTCGGCTTCTTTTTCACTTATTTTTAAGCCATTTTGTTCAAGAATTTTGACAGCTTGTTGAGGAGTGACATTCCTCTTTTCGGATAGTCCGGCCTTCATTTTTACCAATTAGAAGGTGAAATCAGACCGGGCAGTCACTGATCTCCTGCAACAACTTCAGAAGGGCGTCCCGGCGGATGATCTGGCCGGTGAGGGGTTTCCGTATTTACAGAAACCGATCAGCCAAAGCCAGGTAATTTTGTAAATACGGCCGGGCTTTCGCCCAGTCTTTCCTTAAGACGCTTCGCAACTGTGTTTATTACAGGCAAGCCTAAATAAATTCAGCACATACTAACGCATTGCTAAGCTTAAACAACCGGCAGCAGCAAGCAGGGAAACTGTCAAGGGCGGCGCTGCCTCCTTTTTCTTACAAATCGCGCCGCTTGTGTACCCTTGACGGTTTATCTGCGGTGCTAATTTTGTGATGGCGGTGCTATGCAAATATAAGGAGAAGGCAAACAATTAATTAGTTGATCTTTGTGGTCGTTTCTTTTTTAACTCCTTGAACATCAGTATTGCTATTAACATTTCTCAGTGACAAATCCTATAAGTTATAGTTTTAAATTACTCGATATAGGTTTAGTATATCCCGACTAAGCTGTTGAAATTTATGGAATAAACAATTATTAAGAACCTTTTACTACCCTTTTACTACCCTGTTACTACTGTTTTGGTAAAAGCAAAAGGTTTTACTTTGCCAGCAAGCTGTGCTTATAATAAAATTGATTTGTACTATATATTAATATTAATCCAATTGTTAAGGTAAATCAATTTTTTGTAAAGCAGCTTACAGCATTTTATAACGTAATCAATTGATAAAAGGCCGCTCGGGACATAATTTTAATCTGATGAAATGCGGTGTGCGCATTTTAGCTAAAAATTGAAAAGATAGGGTCAGCAAATAAATGGTTAGGTTATCTGAAATATGGGAACAGATAAACAGGATAAAATTAAAAGTATACTTCGCAAGAAGTTTCTACCGATACTTATCAGAATTACCGGTTCTGTTCCTGATGATTTCGAAGCTGCTGTTATAGAGAACAGCAATATTATGACGGCTGTAAAAGATCAGTATATAGCAGAAAGCGGGGAAGCCGAAGACGGGCACCTGATCTATTTTGAAAGCGGTATCGCCCGTTGTTATTACTATGATGCAACAGCTGATAAATATGTTATTACCCGAATTACCAGAAAAGATGATGTATTGATCGATATAAATGCTTATTTGTATGGTTCAAGGCAGGCAGAAAACATCCAAATGCTGGAAAGCGGGACATTGATAACGCTTACTTACGCAAACCTAAGATGGTTATTGTCTGAATTTCAAAGCATGTACCCTGCATTCCTCTATTTCGAGGCTGAAAGGGAAAAACAGCATACAGTTTATCAACATCTTTTAAAGTCAAGCGTGGAAGAAAGGGTGCGGCTATTCTTAGAAGATAATCCCGGTATAGCCACAAGAATCAACAACGATCATATTGCCGGTTATCTCGACATGAGCAGGACAACATTTAGCAGCGCCTATGCGAAATTCAGGGGCGAAAATGATAAAAATGGTTAATGCACCGTCTCATCTGGTCACCTCCCATAGTTAAAATCCAGGAAGATCTTTGTCGCATAGCCGACATTAAATTGTAGTCCAAACGACAGATAAATGTTCGCCAAACTACTTCAAAGTGTCCCCAACAAGACAGCTACAATTCCCGCCTCCATCTATCTTCGATTACATCATATCCATCTAACAGCATAAGAAATTTAAACCATAGCAACAGACGAATGGATTTTGCTTTAAGAACATAGGGAGTACCGGTTTTCATACCGCCCTTTCCGGGCGTTGAAGCATTCAGAACTAAAATGGCAGCCCCTAAGTGCTATTGCTGTCATTCATGTATAAACCGGACGGTACTGGTAAGTTTAACTCCGGGTCGGATGCAGGGAACGCGTGGACGGCGATAAGTCCTAATCAGCTAAAAGGGCAGGCGGCACCTGGTTGGTAGCCGCTTTATTTTACAAACAGGAAAAAGAAGGATAAGCAAATGACAACGTTTGATGCAGCAAAGATCAAGGAGATTGCAGAGGAATTTACCTCAAAGGCAATGCTGGCCGCTATGGCTACGCTTTGTATCCGTTTCTTCATGGCTTACATGGCAGCATCAGTGAGGTTTTACACTATGACCGCAACGACTTTCTTTAGCTGTACTTACGCCCAAAAGAGAATTGTTAATCGTATTACTCACCACTGTAAGTTTGCTTTGTTCCCGGGTTGCACCAAACATAATTGTTCACATGAAAATCCAAACCTGTAGCAGGATCGGATTTTTAAGGCAGCCTCAAGCCTAAAAAGAAAGGCAAAACACATCGATGAACAAAAACAATACTTTGGTTATGGACAGCATTATCAGTAAAAAGCAACGGTTCCAGCTTACCAGTAAGGGGAAAGACCGGTTAATTTTGGCTATCTGCTCGCTCTGTATATTTTTATTTTTATATACAGCCTGCGCAAAGATGATAGACCATGGCAGATTTCTAAACGGTTTATATCATGTAGAAGTTATTGGCCGCTTTGCGTTTTATATTTCCTGGCTTGTTCCTTTAGCCGAAGCCTTGGTAGCTATTTTACTGGTCATTCCGCGAACTGTTAAATTGGGTCTTTATAGCTTTTTAGGCCTAATGACCCTATTTACGGTTTATATTTTAAGTGTGCTGCTATGGGCTAACAAGCTTCCATGCCATTGTGGTGGCGTCATCGAAAAATTAAGCTGGACGCAGCATGTATGGTTCAATCTCGCATTTATTGCGCTTGCCATATTTGCGCTCCGCTTGTTAAAAACGAAAAATTAATTTAAATAATAATCAAATGAAAAACTTACATAAACTTGTCTTAGGCCTCCTGGTAGGCGCTATGGCAATCGGTTTCAGTGCATTTACAAATGCACATAGTACTAAGCTATTGACCAGTTATTATTATAACGCTGGCGAACAGCCATGGAACGATCCTACCCTGGATCAAACGCCAAGTCATTACTCTACAGTAGGCGGCAGTTCGGGTTGCAATTCTTCTTCGAATATCTGTACGTATAATATCGTATCCGGTAAATTTGTACAATCAACTGAAGGTACCTATCATCCGTAAACAAAAAAGATGAGATGGTTTTTATAAGCCATCTCATCTTTTTTTGTTTCTATTGTTTGCTTGTAAC
This sequence comes from Bacteroidota bacterium, assembly GCA_013286565.1. GTDB lineage: Bacteria > Bacteroidota > Bacteroidia > Sphingobacteriales > Sphingobacteriaceae > Mucilaginibacter. The sequence goes on along the minus strand of JABDFM010000054.1, from coordinate 2,707 downwards.
ATAATCTAAAAGAAAATTGATCAACTTTTCCGGTTGGTCATCCGGTATATTATCCGGGCGTGGCGGATGATCGGATATCAATTTACCGGATGGATCAAAAAACAATAATTTAGGATAATAATTATCAGGATCATATTTCTTTAGGAAGTCGTTGTTAGAACCGGTGCCCCCGGTATATAGAATGACCGTACCGGGTGCGGGACAATACTTACCAGCCCATGGATTTAATTTGGAGGGCTTTGCATTCTCAGTGATGCTTGTTAACCATTTTTCTTTATTAATGTCGACCGAAACGCTGAGAAATACGATATTTTCACTCATCATTTTCTCATGCACTGTTTTCAAAGCCCTGTTCGCACTGATACAAAAGCCGCAGCCCGAATACCAGATATCTACAAAAACAAACTTTCCTTTAAAACTTGATAAATTAATTGAGCGATCCACCGTATCCTTAAATAGATACTCCTTACCCAAAGTGTCTGCCTGACTGTTAGAATTTTGAATGTGATTTGAAGAAACATCTTTTATCCTATTCTTTCGACTTATTTTGCCTTGCCCGTTGATGACCAGGTAAATGGAACATAAAGAAATGATGACCAGGAATTTCGTTGATTGATTCGGTTTCATATGTTTAACGATTGTTTTATTGAATACCTGAAAGCGCAACTACGTCGGGAGGAATAGGTAAGGCATACAGCGGGCTGTTCGGTTGTAACGTATAAATCTTACCGTTCAATGCCCGTTTAGGTGTAATATTAAAACCCTCCTTATTCAGTCTCCTGATATCGTTCCATCTCAAACAGCGCATTAAAAGTTCCTTCCTTCTTTCTTGTAAAATTGTATCAAGCAGGGCTGCGCCCTGAAGATTTGAAAACGGCACGTAGGTTCCGGTTCTCCATCTCTTGTTCAGTAAAGTATTTAAATCACTTAAGGCGTTCTCATTATTATTGGCCCTTGCATAACATTCAGCTCTTGTCAGGTATAGTTCATCCGTCGCAATTCCGTTTGACAAGGTTCCGCCACCTGAGTACCCAAATTTTTTATTGATATCAGTCCCGTTTATCGCGAAATAAACCACCTTTCTCAGGTCATTTTTTGTATAGGATTGATAAAGTACAGTATCTATCGAATAACCCTGAGAAAATTCGACATAGCTAAGCGGGTCAGCATTAACCGTAAGATTCTGGTAAACTGTCTCATCATTTGATAAATTAAACGGAGCGATCGTGGTCGTGTCAACCAAATTATAATCGATTAATTTATGCTGTAGCTGAAGTGCGCTGTCTGCAAATAGCCCTGCCAAAGGATAATTTCTCATGGACAAATAGACCCTTGATAACAAGCCGTACACAGCTGCTCTTGAGGGCCGGTTTTGAAAAATCAGTGAAGTATTGTTTGTTAACAATGATCCTGACTGGATTACATCTGCTAAAATTTGGTCATAGGTTGCCTTAACAGTAGCTCTTACGGATGCCGCATTGATATCTGCGGTCATACGTAACGGAATCCCCTGATCTGAATTTGCTGTATTGTTATCGTAGGGCAATGTAAATACCTGGGCCAGGTCAAAAAATGCCCATGCTCTCATAAATAGCGCAGCCCCCTTTATATTATCGTAAGTAATGCTGTTGGATCCATCACGATGGATGCTTTTTAATTGTTGCAAAACGACGTTTGTATATAAAACCTGGGTATAGGGCATATCCCAATCCGCTATCTTGCCCTGGCCCGCAAAAACATCTTTATTCCACACATAGGCGTTGGCGAAATATGGGGTATATTGACTGGTCCATTGCTCATAGGTCATGTAGTAGTCGTCCGCCGATACTTCTCCCAAAGCAGGACTGCGGTAGATGTCTTTGGTATTATCTAATAGTAATTGCAAATCAGTTAGTGTAGTTGGCACGTCCAGATTCGTAGCAGGTTTTTTATCCAGGAAATCCTTTTTGCAACTGGTAAGCAACAGCAAGCCGCATAGAGCCAGCATGGCATTTATGTATGTTTTGGTTTTCATCTTTAATCTGTTTAACTATTAAAATCCTACTTTCAATCCTAGTGAATAAGTTCTTGGGTTAGGATATATCGCTGCGCCGTTTGGAATATAATCCGGGTCTATACCATCTTTGTTGGCCTTCCACAGTATCCCTATATTATTGATATAGGCGTATATCCTGATGTTTGAAAAAGGCAAATTTGGGAACTGCTTTTTATTAATATCGTACCCTAAACTGATATCCTTCAATCTCACGTTATCACCCTTATCCACTAAAATCGCTGAATAATTATAAACCTGGTCCCTAAGTCCATTATCCGGATAGATCATAGCAGGGACATTGGTTTTTGTTTCATCGCCGGGCTTTTGCCAGCGATTGCTAAAATCAGCATCAGGTATATAGGCAGAGCCAGAAAACAGGGTGGAATAATTTACAGAAGGCCTCCTGAAATAATAGCCAAGTTTATAGCTAATGTTTACAGATAGTGATAACTGTTTCCATGAAAAATCATTTCTAACGCTACCAAAGGTCGTGGGGGTGGCCGTTCCAATATACTTTAAGTTTGACAGGTTGGTAGAATTATAAACGCTGGAATAATCCTTGGTCAATTTCCCATCCAAATACACTTGTGGATCTCCTACAGCGTCAAGGCCGCCCCATTTAGAAGCATAAATGGAATATAATGGATAACCGGCAACCGGGTTTATACTTGC
>JABDFM010000053.1 GCA_013286565.1 Bacteroidota bacterium | reverse complement strand
AGGCATAGACCACAGTTGGAACGATGGCCGCGAAACACCAGCAAATGCCAAAGGAATTAATGATGTGAAGTTTATAGATAACCTGATCAGTTATGTGATAAAAACCTATAACGCGGATGCCGGGAGGGTGTATGTAACCGGCATGTCGAACGGTGGCTTTATGACTTCGCGCCTGGCTTGCGAATTGAATAATCGTATTGCCGCCATTGCGGTTGTTGCTGCCTCAATGGATCAGGACATGACCTATCAACCGGTAAAACCTATGCCCGCAATGTATATACAGGGAACAGATGACCCTTTAGTGCCATTTAAAGGAGGATTAATGAAAAAAGGGGCAGGCGGCACTATTTACGGGCACGAAGATATCCTGCAAAAATGGGCTGTTACTGATAATTGCAATAGTAAACCGGTTATTACCAACCTGCCGGTTAAAGTGGATGATGGTACAAGCGTGATCAAAGAAGAATACAGCAACGCTTCGAATAACTTAAAAGTAGTAGGTTTTACTATTGTTGATGGAGGTCATGTATGGCCCGGAGGATCACAATATATGCCAAAGTTTGTTATCGGCAGTACCACAAAAAACCTGGACGGTTGTGAAGTGATATGGAAGTTTTTTAAAGGATACAGGCTGCAATAGAGGTTGAGGCCTGTATCCTTTTCATATAAAACAGTTAATTCAAAGAAAAAGCAAGCCCTACATTCAAGCTCTCTCTCAAATTTTGAACGTTATCACCATTGCTCTGTTTAAATATGGTTGTTGCGCCGCCCTGGCCATCGTATTCAAAAAATAATTTCATTTTGTTGGATACCGGGATCTTTATACCAATACCCAAATCAAGGCCAACATCTGTGCTGTTAAAGGCACTTTTAATAGGCAAACCGCTATTGGATGATTCAGTAGCATTCAGTAAAACCCCTACATAAGGGCCAAAATGTAAATACCAGTTCCTGGTGCGGCCGAAATGCCAGTTGGCCATTACCGGGATAGTTAAATAATTCACATGGAAATTGACGCCATCCACTTCGTTGCCCTGGTTATCGATCAGGTAGCCGTTGCCCCAGCCTTTTTGGTCAAAAGCCAGTTTTCCTTTGATGCTCCACCTGTCAGAAAAGTAATATTCCAGGTAGCCACCAACGTTAACACCGCTCGTATAGCTGCTGGTTTGGTTGCCTTGCGAATATTGAACACTCGACGAGTTGTAGCCAACATTAACGCCAAAGTCGAGCGCGTTTTTTGTTTGTGCAGATGAAACAGAATAGATACCGGATAAGATCAATAGTGTTGTGAGAAATTTTTTCATATGGTGATATATTTAGGATTTTGCGTAAATGTAACTACTTCTTTAAAAATTTTAATAAAAATGCGTTAAATATATCAAAATAAGCTTTTTTAGATTGATGGCCTGTTGCAACCATAAATTTGATATTATTACTAAATTAATTAACTCTTAGCAAGTTCCGGGTTTTACAGCGTTTGATAAGGGGGTAAATTTGTTGTGTTAAAAGAAAAATAAAAATGGAAACACAGGAATCGATCAACTATCAGCGCATCGCCGATGCGATCAATTATATCAGGCTCAATTTTAAAGAGCAGCCGAATTTGGATGAAGTGGCCGAAAAGGTAAGTTTAAGCCCCTTTCACTTTCAGCGGATGTTTACCGAATGGGCAGGCATCAGTCCCAAGAAGTTTTTACAATACCTCAGCCTTGATTATGCCAAAAGCATTTTAAAAGAAAAACAGGCTACCTTGTTTGATGCCGCTTATGAAACAGGATTATCAGGCACGGGCCGTTTACACGATCTGTTTATCAATATTGAAGGGATGACACCCGCCGAATACAAGAACGGCGGCAAAGCGCTCCATATTAATTACAGCTTCGCCGAAAGTCCATTCGGACATATATTGGTGGCTTCCACCGCAAAGGGGATTTGTTATTTAGCCTTCGCTGATGATAAAGAAAAGGCTTTCAGCGAGCTGCAGCATCAGTTCCCAAATGCCAGCTATCACCAGGTAGTTGACCTTATTCAGCAGAATGCCTTGTTTATCTTTAAAAAGGACTGGTCAAAGCTATCCACCGTTAAACTGCATTTAAAAGGCACCGCTTTTCAGCTTAAAGTATGGGAAGCATTGCTGCGGATACCGATGGGAGATTTGGAAACCTACGGATCTTTGGCTAAGGTTATCCAGATGCCTACAGCCAGCAGGGCCGTTGGCAGCGCCATTGGCGATAATCCTGTAGCTTTCCTGATCCCCTGTCACCGGGTGATCCGCTCCACAGGCGAATTTGGGCAATATCATTGGGGATCTACCCGCAAAACCGCCATGATCGGCTGGGAAGCAGCAAAAGCAAATTCAATAGCTGTTTAAAGCACTTCTTTTATGAATCCAACTATTGAACAACTGGATTGGAATAGTATATCCAACCAATTAAATGCTCAAGGCTACGCTTTGGCCACTCATGTATTAACAAATGCTGAATGTGACAGCCTTATACAGCAGTATGATGATCAAAGCCTTTACCGCAAAACCATCGTCATGGAGCGTTATCGCTTTGGCCTGGGCGAATACAAATATTTTAATTATCCGCTACCGGATATTATTCAGCAGATCAGGGAGCGGGTATATCCAAAATTGGCGCCTGTTGCGAATAACTGGATGAAGGTATTGAACATTGATCAACAATTCCCCGCAAGCCTGGGTGAATTACTGGAGCAGTGCCATGTACACCATCAAACCAGGCCGACACCTTTGATATTGCGCTATGGCGAGGGCGGTTATAATACCTTGCACCAGGACCTGTACGGCGAAGTGTTTTTCCCGATGCAACTGGTGCTGTTTCTGAACGAACCTGGTACAGATTACGATGGCGGAGAATTTGTGCTGATAGAGCAGAGGCCAAGGGCGCAGTCAAAAGCAACAGTATTAAAACCCCGTAAAGGTGATATGCTGATCTTTACCACCAACTTCAGACAGATGAAGGGTACTAAAGGTTATTACCGGGTAAATATGAAACACGGGGTAAGCGAAGTAACATCCGGCAAGCGACATACGTTGGGGGTGATCTTTCACGATGCCTCATGATATTACATTCAGTACTGGGCGATACAAATTTTAGCAGGAGCCGTCAACTAAAAATAGTGATCAGTAAAGGTGAAGTACAACTGGCCGGGAACAGGAAACTGAAAATATACGGTGCGCTCAATTGCTCATCCGGCAAAAGAATGAAATCGGAAAACAGGGTGTTCTTTAAATCTGAAGAAGAGGCGAGAGACATGGGTTACCGGCCTTGCGGGCATTGCATGAGGCAGGATTATTTAGAATGGAAAGCAATCATTAAAAATCAAGCTGCTTCCCCTGCTCTGGGAATACCAGATTAAATTGTAATTTATTTTCAGCAGCTAACTGTTTTTTTATTCGCTCTATACTGCTTTGAGGTGGTTTAACATGAGTTATTACCAGGTTAAATCCTTTCAACGTGCCAGGACCGGTCAGTTTTTCAAGTTCATCCATTTCCTTCATCAACCAGCGCGGGGTAAGGTGACCGAAAAGTGTTTTATCCGGCTGTTCATCCGGAAAGGATACCTCGATCATGATCGCTTTTAGTTTCTTCTCTTGGATCAGGGGAGCGATAGTCTGCCAGAGAGCAGCCAGGTTATGGCTTTTTTCTATCTCATCAGGGCCGGTATCACCAAGGTAAAGGATGTAATTGTCCTTATTTTGCACTAAAAATGCGGTACTTGTTAAATTCGAATGACTTAAAGGATATGCCTTCACAGTCATTTCCGTATTTTCTATCGGAGTTTCTCTTTCGCGGGTAAGTACCTGGTAATGGTATTTTTTTAGCTGAGGCATTTCGCCTTCATCGGCAAAATTTGCCCAGCTTTTCCAGGTAAAAAAGTGGGTTTTAAAGGTTTCTATGCAATCTGCAAAGGCATAAATATTTTTTACCGTATCATCCGGCGAGTTAATGATCAGCCCCGCTAAATGATCAAAATGCGAATGGGATATTAAATAACCTTTAATATATTGCCTCAATACCTGCTCAGCCGGAACATGAAAAACTTTATGGCTGATTGCTTTTTCAATACCGTAGTGCAGGGTGCCTGCATCAAGGCATACATAGTGATTGCTCTGGGCAGGCGCCAGCATATAGGCGGATAGGTTACTTTCGTCGATGCCACCTTTAACACCCAGCGGTACTATTTTGAAAGCGCTTTTACCTTGCCCAAAGGCGGACAATGATAAGAATAGTAACAGGAAAGAAAACAGGTTTTTGTTGATGCTGAACATGAACGAATTTTAAAAGCCAAACGGGATTAACCCCGCGTTCTAAAATTAAGCATCCCGCAAGCAAAAACAACTTTTAAAATGAAAAACTACGCGGTACTGGCTTCGCTATAATTTTCTTTGTGATGAATAACATAGCGTTTGGTTGCACACTTAGTGCAGAAATATACCCTTACCGGAAGCCAGAAGAATAGGGCTTTCAGCAGGAAATTTCGTTTCAACCTGGTATCCAATATCTGCTTACAGACCCTGCATTTGGCCATATGATGATTATTTTTGCTATTTGTATCCATATTTGGGCGCTATATTTTATATACGCCCTTGTTTGAGAAATGTTTGAGGTGAAACCTAATATTTTTTATCTATAGGCAAATTATTTCGTCACAGGTAATTATTAAGCGATCATATCACAGCTATTTATAGGTGATTTTATTTAATTTTGCCCACATGAAATACAGTAGTATAGCTGCAAAAGCGGTTAGCCGTTTGTTTATTTTATTGCTGCTTTTTGCCACCATCCCTTTATTCCAGGCTGATAGCTCCAAACTACAGCACTTGTATATTGTGACGAAAAGTAAATGGCTGTTTTTCTTTCCTATATTGTTGATCGCCAGTTTTGTGTATTTCTTTATTCGCTGTACAATTAAGAAGTACAGCGAACCGGATTCAAACTGGCTGCTGGTAGTCAATACCCTGGTGCTGATGATCTATTGCGCCACCCTTTTTGCACGTATTTACGAATTAGTGAAATAACCGGGTCAGTTTATTCAGCCTTCATGGCTTTTTCTGCTGCTTTCTTGCTGTCATACTCGCCGCCGAAAAGGAATCCCCAGGGTTTGAGGCTTTCTATCCTGTCAAAAACTATTTTAAGAATGGCGATGATCGGAATGGATAAAAACATACCGGACAGCCCCCATATCATTTCGCCTATTACGATACCCAAAAAAGTGATCAGCGCATTTAACCGTACTTTTGATCCTACCACTATTGGCAACAGAAAATTAGAGTCTACCACGTGAATACCCAGCACGCTTAGAGCAACAATTACTGTGTCTCTTACATTCCCGGTGGCAAAAGTGATCAGCGTGCTTAACGCAAGCGCTGTAAAAATGCCCACATAAGGAATGATATTAAACAACCCCACGATCAACCCCAGCAATACGGCATATTTGATACCGATAAGCCAGAAGGCGGTGCAGGCAACACAGGCTACAATAACCATTTCGAGCAGCAGGCCCAATATATATTGCCTTAAAATGCGCTGTACATTTTCAACAATATCATGTACGATGCCTGAGTTTTCTTCATTGAAAACCCATATCAGGAACCGTAGCAGCAGACGCCTGTAAAACAAAATCAGGAAGGTGAAAATGATGATAAATGAATAAAACAACAGCAGGGACGACACCGCCCCAAAGGTGGTACCGATCATATCGGTACCTGTAGCCATGATCTTGTTGGTAGCATTATGAACATAATCCATTTGCTTTTCCATATTGATGTGGAAAGCCATTTCGATGTACATCCTTAGATCCTCAATGGATTGCATTACCTGTTTTTTAAGCATCGGCCAGTCATCAGCCAGCTTTGATATTTGCGAGCCAACCACGTAAAGTATTCCGGTTATAAACCCGATCAGTAAAAGGATCGATGCAAAAGAAGAAGCGCCCCGAGGCATACGTAATCTTTTTTCGAGAAAACTGGCTATCGGCAACAATAATATAGCAAACAAAAACCCGAAGATGAGCGGATCAAGCACCTCTTTACCTATAATAACCAGGTAGCCTAATGCAAAAAGGCCAACTAATACCAATGATAGTTTTTCGTAAAATGGGGTGGCTACTTTTTTTATCATACCTCAGGGGTTTTGTACAATGTTGACCATTAACATATCCTGTTGTTAATGGTTTTGAAAGATAGACAATATTGTTTATTTATAAAATATCCGCTAATCGCCCTAATATCTCTTTGATAAAGCCATCCATTACCACCTCAGGATGCTTGCTGAATAATTGAGTTGCGCGGTTGGCTAATATAACGTTGAAGGATATGGCTTTGTGACTCAGCACGGATGCCATGCCATAAATACCGGCTGTTTCCATTTCGAGATTGGTGATGCGCTGCCCGTTTGCTTCAAAACCCCGCAGGAGTTCCATTAATCCAGGGGTGGCAGACCTGGCCCTTAACTCGCGCCCCTGCGGTGCATAAAATCCAGGTGCGGTTAGGGTGATGCCTTGTTGCAGGTTATTAGCCAGTTTGTTGATAAGCGAAGTATCTGCTGATGCTATGTATGGATTCAGACGGTAATCATTTGGTAAGATGGCTTTAAAAGATGTCAGTAGCTTTTCTTCCCCTGCTGTGAGGGTTTGGCGGTAGTAATGCATCAATGTATCCAACCCTATTGCTGCCGATGATACCAGCAGGCTATCCACCGGAATATCCGCCTGTACTGCACCTGAGGTGCCGATGCGGATGATGTTCAGGCTGCGCAGATGTTGGTTAGATAGGCGGCTTTGCAGATCGATATTAACCAGGGCATCCAGCTCATTCAGTACAATATCAATATTATCAGTACCAATGCCTGTTGATAATACCGTGAGCCTTTTACCGCCGATAGTGCCGGTATGGGTTACAAACTCGCGCTTGGTTTTTTTTAGTTCGATATGGTCAAAATGTTGGCTTACCTGTGTTACACGGTGAGGGTCGCCAACGGTGATAACGGTATTGGCTACATCACCCGGCAATAAATTTAAATGATACAGGCTGCCATCGCCATTCAATATCAGCTCGGTTTCCGCTATCCGGTTCATTAACGTAAATGTAGATAAAGACGTGCAAAAAAACCATTTTTGAATGATTTTGTTAAACGAATTATCGTCTATTTAAAATTACTACTATGGCAAAGTACTCAGAAAAAGCAGGAGAAAAGGTTGAGAAAACCATGCACGAAATGAAAGAAGGCAAGTTAAAAAGCGGCAGCGGTAAAAAAGTAACCAGTAGAAAGCAGGCTATAGCAATAGGTTTATCTGAAGCACGTAAAGAAGGGGCGAGGGTGCCGAAGAAGAGTTAGTTTGAAACAGACTTACGAAGTTTTTAAAAACTTCGTAAGTCTAATGGGGGTAGTACTTCAATTTGGGTAATTTAACGTTAATTGGAAATCGAATAACTTTTTTTTGAGTTGGAAATTCCTGTTACTTATTACTTCTATATAGGTATTCGCTGCGGTATTAAACACATTAATAGCATTATTATCGTAACGCGGTTCATTAAAGTAAATCCAATCGTTATTCAAATAGTTATGTAAAATTTTCTTCTGCTTCTCATCTATGAAAGGTTTTGTATTAACCTCTTGAATAATAGTTTTAATACGAGGTTTTACCGTTTTCTCGAGTCTGTAAATGTTATTTACAACTTCATAGACATCACTGTATTTCATTTGAGTGTAGGTAGGCTGAATGGCGCCTAGCATGTTGTTGTAATTATCAAAATCTATTGAGGCATCTTCCTGGTACTTAAATATCTTTTTATATTGATCGATAAGTTCTCTTTTCAAGTCATCAGTAGATGCTGCCTGATAAAAAGTCATAAAAATGTTTCGGTCAAGATATTCTAACTGATTTTCCTTCTCCTGTAATTCGATATTAAGCAGATCTTTTATATGCCCTGCATCCTTCGGGTAATACTTTACACCATTATAATCGAATGATTTAATGTCATTATTTTTGATCTCTATTAAGGAATCAAGTTTAGCTATATCTAAGCTAAGTACTTCTATAGCCTTTGGCAGATTACAATTATTGTCGCTAAACAACTCGTCAAAATGCATCAGCGTTTTGTGTGTAGTCGCAGATATGGTTTCTTCTACATTAAATGTTTTGAGAAACCTGCCGTTGTAAAACCCTTTATAATGCCGGTTATATGAATTGTCATTTATTTCTTTTTCAAGAGTTTCCCTAATAGTTTCGATATTGATAACTTTCAACTCGTTGTTTATACCGGTGTTCTCATATAATCTATCGGTAAATACTCCTTGCAAATGTTCTGCATTATTAAAAAGCTGCCATGCAGGTTCATTTAGTGCTTCAACATTTAAATTATATCTATTTACATTTTCTTCCCTATCTTCAACTGACGGATGCGAGGACCACTGATCATCAAGAATTATTTGGGCATTCTGCAAAGCAGTAACTTTTTTATCGATCACTGGTAACCCATTCTTGCCGATGTTTAATTTATTTTTATCAGCGCAAAGCTTCAACATTACTAATTGCAACTCGTACATATTTACTACTCTATTATTATCGGCAAGGTTTGTATGCAATAGATTCAATGTATCATTATAGCACTGGTCGGTTATTTCAAGTCTTCTTAATAATGAAACTACATTATTAGTGCCGCTTACATAAGCGGCGATAGTATCGGCATGAAACTCCATTTGCCTGGATAGCTGCATGTGACTTTTATTAATGAGAATATATACCTTTTTTAAAATTTCCTGTATACATCGAACGATGTACACATTAAGCATGGCGCCGAATCTCAGCGAATAATGCCATTTCCCCCATGCATTCAAGGCTTTGTGATAGCTATTATTCTCATAAAGAAGGTTATGAAGTGCTCTGTTCAGGTGATATACATAACTTCCAAAACGCATACTTCTTTGAGAAAAATGCCCGAACTCATGTGCCAGAACAGCTTTAAATTCCGATTGATTCAAACCATTAACAATTCCCAGACCAATATTAAGATCTTTTTTAATAGGAAGAAATAAGCTCCAGAACGTTGGATCAAATGATGCGCTTGCATTTACATCCTGTATAAGGTAAACATGTCGTGGCTGTGCTGTTCCAACCTCATTTGCCACCTTATCAATGAACTCGAATAATTCCGGTTGATCATTTTTGGTTATTTCATATCCTTTTGACCGTTTAACGTTTTTAGTAAAAATAAATTTCAGCAGAAAAAAAATGAGCATTATGCCTGAAAGTATTAGACCGATCCCAATCAATATTCCAATAAAGTTGGTTTGCTTTGTGATAAGTACAAATCCAAGCCAACCCATACCTGCGGCGATGGCAATAGTAGCCACTAATAATAAAAGGTAAGTTATTACAAACAAAGTAATCGCAAAGATGACTTTATAAATGCTTTTGCTGAGTGCTGGTGTAGGTTTAATCATAGACCGATCAGCGTTAGCAGGCATTTGAGGAAAGGTTAGGTTTAAGTTGATCATTTGATTTTAAGGCAATGTAAACGCATCCATCACCTGCATCAAAGTAACAGCCTCTTCAATGGGGCAGGGGTTTGGCCCTTCGCCTCTGAAATATTTGACGATCTTTTCGATCATGGGTTGCTGGATGTGCTCGGGATGGGTGAAATTCACCGTTTGCTCGACATGCTGATTTTTCCAGCTCACGAAGGTGCCAAAGAATGGGAAGGTGATCTTTCCTTCGGAGCCGATGATCTCGCAACTATCAACGTTTTCGCTTTCGGCTACATTAAAACACCACGAACCATTTACCACCACTTTGTTTTTGAACAGTATCTGCCCGCAAACATGGTCATCAGCCGGATATGCCCCTGATTGGTTTAACGAAAAGCCATGATAGGCCTCCGGTTCACCAAAATAATATAGCATCAGGTCGAGCTGGTGCGGTGCCAGGTCATGAAAATAACCGCCACCGGCCAATTCGGGGTCAACACGCCAATTGGTTTCCGAATTAGCGATCAGATCAGGCTTAATGCTTTTCCACATCCTGATCTGCACAGTGCGTATTTCGCCTATCGTATTATTTGCCAGTAATTCTTTTATATACAAAAACATAGGCAATGCCCTGCGGTAGTGGGCCACAGTAAGCTTGCCATCATATTCTATAACTGCATCAGCCATCGCCTCTGCCTCCTGTGAGTTGCGGGTAACCGGCTTCTCCACGTAAACTTTCAGCCCTTTTTTTAATGCAGCGATGGCATATTCCAAGTGAAATGCGGGGGGAGTGGCGATGGAAACTGCGTTAACTTCAGCATCATTCAGCAATTGCTCAGCATCAGCATACCATTTATCTACGTTATGCCGCACGGCATAGTCAGCGGCTTTGGCAGCGTCGCGGCGCATCACGGCAACCAATTTGCTGTTGGGTGTTTTGTTATAAGCCTGGCCGCTTTTTTTCTCGGTCACATTGCCACAGCCGATGATGCCCCAGTTGATGTTGTTCATAGAATTTATAGTTTATTGTTAAGCCGCATATTTGACTCACCCGGTCATCGCTTCGCTCGACCACCCTCTCTACGGCAAGCCGTAAAGAGGGCTTTTGCTGGTGTTGTTTTTTAACTCCCCCTCTTTGCGCAGCAGAGAGGGGGCTAGGGGGTGAGTCCACACGGATTTATTTCAATATAGCCTCAATTTTCGCCAATTCCTCACCCGAAAAATTGATATTATCCAAACATTTTAATGAATCGGCTAATTGTGCCGGTTTACTGGCGCCGATCAGTACAGAAGTAACACGGTCATCCTTCAATAACCATGCAAGCGCCATCTGAGCCAGCGTTTGGCCTCGCTGTAAGGCAATATCGTTCAGCCGTTTGATCTGGCTGATCCTTTCATCCGTTACCTGGCTTTTTTGTAAAAATCCGGTTGATTTTGCCGCCCTTGAATCTTCAGGAATACCATGCAGGTATTTATCGGTCAATAATCCCTGTGCAAGCGGAGAAAAAGGAATACAACCCACGCCATCTTTTTCCAATACATCCAGCAAGCCGCCCTCTGCCCAACGCTCAAACATGGAATATTTAGGCTGATGGATCAAACAAGGCGTTCCCAGTTTTTTTAATATACTGATGGCTTTATCCGCTTCCGCAGCCGGGTAATTAGATATACCTGCATACAAAGCTTTACCCTGCCTTACGATCAGGTCGAGCGCGCCCATGGTTTCTTCAAGAGGTGTTTCAGGATCAGGGCGGTGATGGTAAAAAATATCTACGTACTCCAATCCCATGCGTTTCAGGCTTTGGTCGAGGCTTGATACCAGGTATTTCTTCGATCCCCAATCGCCATAAGGGCCATCCCACATCGTATAACCTGCCTTGCTCGAAATGATCAGCTCATCACGATACTTGCGAAAATCTTCATGTAATATTCGGCCGAAATTTTCTTCGGCTGATCCCGGAGGCGGGCCGTAATTATTGGCGAGGTCGAAATGGGTGATGCCACTGTCAAAAGCAAGGTGCAGGATAGCGCGGAAGTTCTCCATCACATCCACATCGCCGAAATTGTGCCACAGGCCCAGCGAAACTGCCGGTAGTTTAATACCACTGCGACCGCAGCGGCGGTATATCATTTTTTTGTATCTGTCTGGAGAGGGTAGGTAAGTCATTTGCAAGGCTTTAATTTGAGCCTTAAAAGTAATATTTTTAAATAAAATCCGGGTGTAAAATATTGGATATAGTGCTATCGGTGTGGGTGTCATGCTTCAAAAGCCTCAGCATGACACCCCTTTTTATTTACTACACCACTTCCGCCACTACAAAGGTACTGCCGCCAATAAATACCAGGTCGTTTTCAGCTGTATTATTTTGCGCAGTCTGCAAGGCAGTTTTTACGGAGGGATAAACATTTCCGTTCAACCCAAAGCTTTCGGCCTTAAGCTTTAAGCTTTCGGCATCCAGCCCCCTGGGAATATCCGGTTTGCAGAAGTAATAGATAGCATTTTTGGGGAGCATAGCCAGTATCTTGCTGATGTCCTTATCGTTCACCACACCCATCACAAAATGCAGTTGATGGTAGGTAATACCTTCGATGTTTTTTAAAACCTCGGCTATTCCTTCGGGGTTATGCCCGGTATCGCTTATAGTAAGCGGGTTATGACTTAAAACCTCCCAGCGCCCGTGCAGATCCGTCAGTGTTTTTACATGGCCCAACGCAATGCGGATATGTTCATCAGTGATCACATAACCTTGCTCCCGCAATCCCTCAACAGCAGACAAAACCGTTTTTACATTTTTTAGCTGATAAGTACCGGGGAGATCGAGTTGTAAGTGGTGAGTGGTGAGTGGTGAGTGGTGAGTAGTGAGTGGTGAGTTGATTTTAGTGATTTTAAAATCTAAATGCTCCTCAGTACCTTTCACCTTTATCCTTTCACCTTTCACCTCAATACCCCATTCATCCGAAGCAAAGCTGATAGGCGCATTTTCCAATTTCGCTTTGTTGATAAATACATCCGCTACTTCAGGCTGATATTCGCCGATGATAACCGGGATACCGGGTTTAATAACACCAGCTTTCTCACCCGCGATCAGTTGCAGGGTATCGCCCAGCATATTTACGTGGTCCCAGCCGATATTGGTAATTACCGAAAGGAGCGGGGTAATGATATTGGTGGAATCGAGCCTGCCACCTAAACCAACTTCAATAACGGCAATATCTACCTTTTCGCGGGCGAAAGCATCGAAGGCCATCCCTACGGTCATCTCAAAAAAAGAGGGTTTGATGTCTTCGAAATCAGCCTTATGCCGGTCTACAAAATCGATCACCTGCTGCTCTGGGATCATCTCGCCATTGATACGGATACGCTCCCTGAAATCCTTTAAATGCGGTGAGGTATAAAGTCCTGTTTTATAGCCCGCAGTTTGTAAAATAGCGGCCAGCATATGCGAGGTTGAACCTTTGCCGTTAGTGCCCGCGATATGTACGGTTTTAAACCGAAGCTGCGGATCACCAAGCCGTTTGCAAAGCTCAATGGTATTGGTCAAATCTTTTTTGAATGCCGATGGCCCATCCCTCGTAAACATCGGTAGCTGGCTGTAGAGATAGTTGAGGGTGGTGGTGTAGTCCATCTTTTCAGTTGGCAGTTCTTAGTTTGCAGTGAGCAGTTGCATTTTAATTAGCATTTGCAATAATATTGGATGCAAAACTATGGAATTAGACATTGCAAACTGCAAACCGATAACTGCAAACTGAATTAATTTACTTTGAATACAAAAACCACTTTACCAACCTGGTTATCGGGGGCGTTTTCGGATGCGTTTAGCTTGGAGTTTCTTACGGCATCTTCGCATTTTTGCAGCAATCTTGAATCGCTTATGGTAGTGCCTGCTGCGCCTGCGCTGGCATAGATCACATTGCCATTTTTATCTACCTGGATATCCACTACCACTTTACCTGTACGGTGATTATCATCCGTAACCGTAGGCTTATTTACAAAATTACGCTGCTTCATCTGCAAACCGCCATTGCCAGATCCTGTACCGTTATAATTATTGGTTAGTGTTGATCCATTAGGGTTACCCTGGTTGCCCGGCGTGTTGGTGGTACCATCGCCTTCGCCGGTACCGCCGTTACTTTTGCCTTTATATAAAGCGTTCTGGTTAACGGTAGGCTTGCTTGGTTTTGCGGCAGGTTGTGTAGCTACCGTTTTGCTTGTCTTTTTTGAATTGGCATCCACCACAGGGGCGTCCTCCGTATTTTGGGTAACCACTTTTTTATCACTTTGCTCCACCTGCGTTTTTTGCGGGGTTGGAGGGGCCTGAGTTACTTTGGTAGGTTTGGTGTGATTCGGCCTTTCAGCTTTTGAGGGTTCTTCAGTACTCATATAATCGGTGCCGCTTCCTTCATCGGTAGTGCCATAATTAACCAGGATACCGCCGGTACCATCTTCCTGCTTTGGCGGGGTATGAAATACGATAAAATAGCACATAGCAATCAACAGGGCCATAATAATGGCTGTCGCTCCAAATGCTTTTGGGTAATTATTTTCTTCCTCGTAGTATTCCATTTTCTCAGTTTGCAGTTTTGAGTTTGCAGTTTGCAGTTGCTCATTATGCCAACTGCCTACTGCAAACTGCCAACTAACTCTTCGGCTCTGTTGCCAGCACCAGTTTTATATTCAATTTTTGTGCGATATCCATTATCTGCACCACATTTTGTATGGCGACTGTACGGTCGACTGCTAAAACGATGGTCAACTCACTTGCCAGGCTTTTAAAGCCCTGGAGCGTTTGTTGCATGTCCTCTATCTTTACTTCTTTATTGTTGACCGTGTATTTCAGATCCTGGGTAATGGTAACGGAAATGGTCTTCTTGGATACTGCCTGACCTGATGACGACTTCGGCAACAGCAACTTGATCACATTGGGGTTGGTAACTGCCGATGCAATCAGGAAAAAAAGCAGCAGGAAGAACATGATATCGTTCATCGCAGAGGTTTGCATCTCTGCCGGTATGCGATTATGTCTTTTTCTTAAATTCATTTGCTGGGTTCTTCTAACAAGTCGATAAATTCAATAGCATCTGTTTCCAGTTTCAGTATCACCTTGTCCACCATCATGTTGAGGATATGGTAACATACATAAGCTACGATACCCACCATCAGTCCGGCGGCTGAGGTCACCATTTTTACATATAATCCTCCGGATATAACGCCCATGCTGATATTATCTGTTTTAGATATATCATAAAATATTTTTATAACTCCGTAAATAGTTCCCAGGAAACCAAACATGGGGGCTATACCCGCGATGATACCCAGTATATTGATGTTCTTTTCCAGTTTGGATACTTCCAGTTTGCCTATATTTTCAATGGCGCCTTCAATATCTTTAATTGGCCTGCCGATGCGTAAAAGGCCTTTCTGCAACATACGGCCAAGCGGCGAGTTACTATTACGGCAAATGGCTATGGCCGATTCCAGCTTACCCGTTAAAATACTGGTGCGTACCTGGCTCATCAGGTTCGATTCATCTTTTGCTGCCTTGCGTATGGTAAAATACCGTTCAAAAAATATCACGAGGCCCAACACGGCTAAGATCCCGATGGGGATCATTACCAGTCCACCTTTTACCAGCAGGTCGCCAAATCGTAGATCATCAGCCTGCCCGGTTACTTGCGGCAGATGTTTGGCGGTATCGATCAGTTTGTGCGCGGTATCTGTTATTTGTGCTAATAGCATCATTTTTTTGGTTTAATTTCTAATGGATAAATATCGTTGCTTACTTTTTTTGATTTAAGGAATTCTATGCGCGCGTTTTCTGCTTCTTGCATTGTAGCGTAGGTGCCAATAGTAATTTTGATTCGTGTGCCCGGCGCATCTGTTACAATTTTTGCATCAATACCAATACTTTTATAGTTCCTTATAGCAGCATCAGCGGCTTTTGTTTGCTTCTTGGCGAATGAACAACCAATCAGTTCAACACGGGACCGTGCGCTATCTATTATAGCGGATTGGCTAACAGGTTTTGTTGCGGTATCGGGAGCTAATGTCGTTTTTGCGACTGTATCCTGTGCTTTTAAAGCAGTATCCGGTTTTGCAGCGGATTTAACCACAGCAGGTTTTGCATTATTCTGCAGGTATTTTAAACCATCAAACATACCCGGATAATATTGATAAACTGCTACAAGCGATAATACGATTATGGCCACTATCAACCCGATAACTATCCTGATGTTACGGCTATTCCTTGATACAGGCTCATCAACCGGATATTCGGTTTGCTCCAGTGTGTATAGTTCGGGCTCAGATGGATCTGTTTTTTCAACCGGGATGATGCCTTCGGTTATTACTTCTGAAGGTGTTTCTTTGAAAGGTACTTCTTCTTCAACGGGCGGCGGGGTAACTTTAGGAAGCTCTGTTACAACCGGTGCAGGGGTTTCTTCGGGTTGTTGACCTAATTTATATGTTCTAACGGGCGGGAAACCATAAAAAGCCGGGTCATTTTCCCTGCCTGCATTATTAGCTTTAAAAGTCAGTGTTGAATCTTTGCTTTGTAAATAGCCTAAGCCTGCTATATCTACATCCTGCAAGGCAACCTGTTGTTTCAGACTGCTAACATACTTATCAATAAAGTAGATGGATGATGCCAGCGAGATATGTTTTTTCTCAGAAATGTATTTTGCCAGGATATCATCCTCAACTAATTGAGGCCGAAAATTTACCAGGTGACCGGGAGGATAAAATTTATTTTCGTGCTCATTGTAATAACCATTACTGCGCACTTGTGCGAAATAACCTATGCCCGGCAAATTTACTTCACCACGTAACCCCAATAATTCACTTATATAAATAGCTAAATCCATCCCGCTAAAAGTAAAAGTAAATCAGATCATATCCAATAACTTAAAAATGATACCCAACACCGCCAAATATATTAAATCCGTAGCCAGGATAGTTGAGCCAAACCTGATTTGTAGTGTTTAACAGATTATTCGCGTTCACAAAAATCGATATCTTGTTGGTTACCTTATATTCAACACCGGCATTTATTTCGGTAAAAGCACTGATATTCACAATTGAGCTTTGAGCAATTCCTGCCTGGGTTGTATTTATGCGGTTCAATACATCCATTGTTGCACCACGATATAATACCGAACCGGTGATGGTCACTTTAGAATTGATAGTGACTGATGTACCAGCTGTCAGCTTGAATTTTGGCAAATTCCAGGGCTCGGCCTGGCTGGCCATTTTATAGTCCTTAAATTCAACATTGCCAAAAATGTCAAACATACCCAGCAGTTTATAATCCAGTTCGCCGGTAAAGCCGCTGATGCGCGCATTGCCGTTATCATACACCACCGAGAATTTGTTAAACCCACTTGTTGTATTATTAATAAATAAAGCCAGGTCCTTTACGCTGTTGCGGAATATGGTTGCTTTAAAGCCTAAACCGGGCAGCAGCGAACCCTTTAGGCCCATGCTGATATCCAGCCTGTCAACCGAGTTTTGGATCGGTATGTTCTGATCCAAAAATGGATTGGTCTCAAAATCATCATGCAGGGACGCTTTGTTTACATCACCCGTTGCTTCGGCAAACAGGCGTAGATATTTAGGTACTACCTGCAATTCGAGCTTCACAGCCGGGAATACATAGGCCTGGGTTGAAAAACCGAACCCCCTTACCAAATTCAGTCCAGCGTCAACCTTATAGTTATCGCCCTGGAACTTCAGGTATGGATTAAGCCTTATCAGGCTATTATTATAAGAGTAAAGGCTGTCTTTCTGTGTGCTCAGATCAAGCGAAGCGCTTAAACCTGCATAAAACTGGTTGACGGTTTTGTTCAAAAAACCCGTAACCACCAGGTTATTTTCCCTGGCCTGGTAGGCATCCCTAAAAATGTAGCCGTTTACTTTTACAGCATAAGTTAAAGGGTTTTGAACGGTATCATAATTTCTGGTAATCTCGCCCTGTGCGCTTAAGGTACTAAAGTGCTGCTTAGGCGGTATAGCCGACAAGAGTGGGGGATTTGAATGATCATATCCATAAAAGTTTGTCCCCAGGCGGTTATAGTTGATGCTGCCTTTAAAGGTGTTGTCATCAGTAACGGCTTTGCCGAATATTCCAACTTCGTCCTTTATCTGGCTTTGTTTGTTAACGCTTGCAGATTCATTCGAAAAATGCCTGGCAAAACCACCTACCTGCAAAGCGTTATCCTGCCCGTTATTGATATATACTTCGCCTAAAACCGTTTTCAAATTACCCAGTTCGGCTTTTGCAAAGTTGTTGCCGGGTACCGAGTCGCGTTCAGCAGGCATTTTCATTGCGTCCAACTGGCGGATATCCGTATTGCGGCCTAATGTTTTGTCTAAAGTAATATAGGTCAACGGTGCCTTAAACGGTGTTTTATCTTCCAGGTCGGGGTTACGGCGGATCTTAACCGCATCGGCCAATACTGGCTTGTATGCCGTAGTAACTATAATCTCTTCTGATAAACTGGCATTGTTTTTTTCTTTGGGGTTTTTGCCACCGCCTTTTTTAGTGGTATCCTGTGCCGCAGCCGCATTACCTGATTTATTAGCGGTGCTTTTTGGCTTTGTGGGAGCCTTTTTTGCAGGAGCCTTTTTGGTTACTGTTTTGGCGTGTGTCTTTTTAGCAGTACTACTATTTTGTGCTTTAGCAGGAGCAAAGTAAAGTACTATTACTAAGGTAAGCAGCGTGTATATAACTCTTGATCTGATCATTGCTTGTCTTTTCCTATGTGTTCTTTGTATCCTGTTAATTTTTTGTTGTATCGGGTTGTGCAACCGGTACAGTGGTAGTTGTATCTGTTTTCTTTATCGACTTAGATTTTCTACCCGGACTTATACTATCCAGCTTCTGCTGCGCGGTCGACAAAATATCATCATTGCCTTTATAGTTTTCGATGATACTTTGAAGCGTAGCCTTCGCCTGGAAGTTGTCCTTCATTGCCACATAATCATCGGCCAATAAAATATAGGTTTTGGCTACCCAGTAATCATAGTTAGGCAGTTCCTTAACCAAATCAAAACATGTTTTTTGTGATGCCTTATATTTACCTTTCAGGTACTCAATATTGGCGATATTGTATTTAGCCTCGGCAGCGGCAACAGTTTTTGTATTGACAACCGTATAGTCAAATGCTTTTACTGCCGATGTGGTATCGCCCTTTTGCAAATAAGCCATGCCCGAATATAAGCCTGTTTTAAACTTGTCTTCCTGCGATGATTTTTCATAATCGTTCACCAGTTTCGCATATTTGAGTGCGTCATCAGGCATTTGCATTTGCGAGTAGCACAACAAAAGGTTATTGATGGCGAAAGAATAGTCGGCCTTATATTCTGAATTGGTTTCCAGCTTTTTCAGGAATACAATGGCCTCATTATATTTTTTCTGGGCGATATAAAGGTTAGCCATACTGATCAGTGATTTTTCAGTATAGGTGCTTGTCCAGTCGTTCAATATCACATTGTAATCAGCCACCGCTTCATTGGGCTTACCCAGGTTAACCATACTTTGCGCACGGATAAACCTCGATTGTTTATCATAAATAGGCTTGGTAGGGAACTTGTCAAAATAAGCATTTACCGCCTGAACGGTGCCGTTCCAATCGCCTTTGAGGTAAAGGTTATTGGCAGCGGTGTACATAATGCTTTCCTGCTCGGATGCCGTGTAATTACCGATAGGGGTGGTAGCGGCATAAGTAATAAAGGTTTGCGCGTCGCCTTTATCAGTATATATTTTTTCAATTTGCTTGAGCGCCTGTTTGGCTTCGTCAGTTGATGAATAATCCTGTATCACCCGTTTGAAGGATTCAATGGCCAGGTCATCATTACCGCTGTTATAATCTATCAGTCCTATAGTGATCAAAGCGCGTGGTATGTAGCTGCTGCGCGGATATTTCTCGATCATGGCCTGCAGATCAGTTTTCGCGGTAGCGCCATCGTTTTTAAGGAAATAGGTGTAGGCTATCTCAAAAGAGGCGTCATCTGCATAGTCTGAATTAGGAAACTGGTTCAGTACATCGGTAAGGGTGCTGATCTTCGCATCAGGGTTACCCTGTAGCCCCTGTATCATCCCCCGCTGGAACAAGGCATAATCTTCGCCTTTGATATGCTTCGCGATTATTTTATCATAATTTTCACGCGCTTTGCTATAGCTTTTCAGCACAAAATAACTATCGCCCAGGCGGGTAATGGCATCGTTTACGGTGTTTCTATCTTTTTCATCACCATTTAAGAATTTCTCAAAGTAAGTTGCCGCAGTTTTATACTGCTCACCGCCAAAAGCAGCGTAGGCCAGGGCGTAATTGGCGTAATTGTAAACCTGGGTTTCGCTGGCCACGTCCATATCTAAAAACCGCTGGAAGTTCTCCACCGATTCGCCGTATTTGCGCACCTCATACATAGCCTCAGCCATCCAGTAAACCGTTAAGGCCTGGGTTTTGGCATCAACCGGGTATTTTAATGAACGCAGGAAAATACCGATGGCATTCTCAAAAGCACGTTCGTTATAAAACTCCAATCCACGGTAATAAGTAACTTTTTGATAAGCCGCTTTGGCGCTTGCCGATTTATTGGGGATAGGCTCCAGGATATCAACAGCCTCTTTATAATTGCGCGAGTTAAGCAATTCCTCGCCCAATAAGGTTTTCATTTCATCAGTACGAACAGAGCCTGGATAATTTTTCAGGTACAGGCGTGTGGCATCCAGTGCCTGGGTGTTAAAATCGAGCTCGTAGGATAGCTTGGCATATTCATACAAAGCATCTTCCTGTAATTGCGGATCAAAAGACATTCTTGATGCCACCTGGTAAGCATTACGTGCACTTTGCTTGTTATGCATTTTCAGGAAAACATTACCCAGCGTATAATTACCATTCTGGCTGTAGATATCATTCTGGTCAACCAGTTTTTCCAACTCGCTGGCGGCCTTGGCATAGTTACCCACTTTGTACCAGGCATAACCCATTTGGTAGCTGTCCTGTGTGTTTTGCGTTTTGCCTTTATCCTCGTCCTCAAATTGGCTGTAATATTTAACCGAATTATCGTAATCGGCTTTTGCAAAGTAGGATGCGCCTACAATGCGCAGCATTTCTGTTTCGTGCTGCTGGTGCGTGGTCTTTAAAATAGGTACCGCATAGCTGATCACATCATTATAGCGTCTATCCAAAAAATAAACCGCTGTGATGTAATAAGGATAACTGTTCTCATATTTTTTTGAGTTCTTCAGCTTCTCGAAATTGACAAGCGCTAAATGATAATCCTTATTCAGATAAGCGATATAGGCGAAGTAATAGATAGCATCTTCCTGGAACGGCGACCGTACATTTTTTACCTCGCTGAATAATAACTGTGCGTTTTTGTAATCGTTGATAGCGAAATATGAATAACCCTTGCGGAATTTGTATTCAGTAACTTCGTTCCCGCTTAGTTCGCTGGCGTTTACTTTATTGAACCATACTAAGGCTTCAGTATATTTCTCCTGTTTAAAATACGACCTCCCGATCTGGAAATAGGCCAGCTTGGTTAACGGGTTTTCGGGATGATCCTTTATGAACTTAAGAAAAAGCTTGATAGCGTCATCATTCCCCAATTCAAGCGCGCATAGCGCCTCGTAATATTGTGAATTTTCTATTTTTAATGACAAGCCCGACTCAAATTTGGGTTGTGTGCTTGTTTCGAGGCGCGAATCCTGCACCATACGGAATTGCCCGGCAGCTGCAACATACCTGCCCCTGTTGAGCAGATCGGTGGCGGTGGCGTAAAGGTGGGATATCCTTGAAGTGTCTTGCTGTGCGCTGGCGGATAAAGTAAAAAACAGGGGAACAAATAGGGCGATGTATTTGAATTTATTCATAAGCGCGAGATAACTGGTTGCGAAAGTAGCGATAACCCAAAAACGCAATCCACATAAGTAGTCCACAAATGTGAATAACCTTGCAAATTTAACGATTGTATTTCCGGCATGTTATGGGTGTTGAAAACTTTATGATGTTAACATATACCGAAGTATAACATCAGAGTTTCCGGTTTGTTGGCGGTAACACCAGCAAAGGCAGCAATTGTTAAAAACTTGATCGTGATTTTGAATATCG
The DNA here is from genome assembly GCA_013286565.1 of Bacteroidota bacterium. GTDB lineage: Bacteria > Bacteroidota > Bacteroidia > Sphingobacteriales > Sphingobacteriaceae > Mucilaginibacter. The sequence goes on along the minus strand of JABDFM010000053.1, from coordinate 2,639 downwards.
GTATAAACAATACGCTAAGTTAGCTAAAAAAATTAGTAATTGCAAATTGTATTTAAAACTTTATCACTCCTGTGCTGTACAATATTTCGCCCATAATAAAAGCTACAATAAGCCCAAGTATAACAAAGGAAATTTTATGACCGAAATTAAAGGTATAACCCAATCCATTACGCTTCGCAACCATTAGAGCAGGATCTTTAGGGTTATAATAAAATATGCCCCATTTCCATAGGTCGTAATTTTCTTTGTCAAATTCATTCATGTGATAAAGGTAGTGTTATTTTCTTCGCCCTTTTTGTATTGGGACATGAGCAAAGGTATGGGCGGATTAAACTTACGAAGTTTTAGAAACTTCGTAAGTTTTCTTGTGCGGCCTACGGAAAAGTAAGTATTATTAATTGAAGGTAAAACCAAATTGCACATTCATTCCTAAAGATGGCACTTCGCTGTTGCCAAACCTGGCAGGGAGCGATAGGGCCACGAAATAATTTACATATTTTGAACGTGCATATACCTGGTTAAATACAGGTGTAAAGCCATAACGGCCTGAGGTTTCAAAAGCCAAACGTGTAATAATAGTAAACCCGTGATCAAAACGGAACATGGTACCCGGATCAAACAATACGTTACTCACCTTACTGGTTCCATTAGCGCCGCCTGTTGATTTTATAGTCGGCGTAAACTCATAGCTAAAACCAAATCTGTCGCTATACAAAACGTTAACCCCAACCGGGAAACCAATACTTGTGGTACCGTTGAAATTAAAGGTTGTCGCGTTTTTATTAAACGTAACTACCGGTATAATAAAACTTAGATATCCAATCGTTTTTGGATAAGTTGTTTTGGCGGCAACCTGTTGGATGAGGGGCGCCATTGCTTTTGTTGTGTCAACTGTGGCAGATTGTGCATGCAAATTTCGCGGGGTTAATAAGCAGGCAATAACGATCACAATTAAAACGCTTTGCAGCGTACGGTTGTTTGTAATACTTTTTTTACTTGAGAATAATTTTTTTACCATGATTTTTTTGTGAGTTTTTTAAATGTTTATGCTTTAGTCGTGAGCGATTAATAATCCTTACAGCTGTTTTCAACTAATTGATAGTTGGCGTTACTTGCTCCCGTATTAACCCTTACTATCGGCAGGTAATTCTACTCAAAACCACCCGTGGTTTTACACAGCTCAGATCAGGCAAAACTACTGGGTACTTCGCGTAAATGCACTGATTGCACTCCCAGGGCTATTTTTCAATTTTGTGATGTGGAAGGCGAGACGTTGATCAGTGCTTTACAGCCCGGCAAATGTCCGCTTCCAATACATTAATTATTAAAAACATTTTAAACAATTAAAATTCAATCATTATGAAAAAGATGCATTACTACTTATTTGCTTTTGCTGTTGCAGCTATCACATTTACCTCATGTGGTAAAAATGGTGCAGTTGGCCCCGCCGGCCCTGTAGGTGCAACCGGCCCAGTCGGCCCAACCGGCCCCGCAGGAGCAAATGGCGCAACAGGCCCTGTAGGAGCAACAGGTACTGCCAATGTTATTTATTCTAACTGGTACACGCCGTCAACTTACACTAAAGACACCGTTTTCAATTCCTATCATTTTCACGCTAACATAGCCGCGTCCAAAATAACCCAGGCTATCCTTGACAATGGAACGGTGCTGGTTTATGGAAAATTGAATGGTTATGTTACTTCTGTATGGCCTACAAACCAGGTGAGCCAGTTGCCAATTGAGATTACGTACATGAATGGTACTACGCCGAATATCGATTCATGGTCGGCGTTGGTTACGCTTGGCAATGTCAGGATCGACCTGGTAAGCAGTACAAATGCATACGGCGGCATATCCAATGCCCACCAGTTCAGGTATATCATTATACCCGGTGGAGTTCAAACTTTATCGACTATCAACGTTAGAAATTACAACGAGGTAAAACAGGCCCTGCATCTGCGCGATTAATCGAGCACTATTACCTGGAAATAAAAAAGCCACCCGGTTACCGGATGGCTTTTTTTATTATAGTTTAATATGCTATCCTAATAAAACAGCTTTCACAATATCCAATGTTTTGAATGCTTCTGCCGAGCCTGGCGCTTCGCAATAAACCCTCAATACCGGTTCAGTACCTGATGGACGTATCATCACCCAGCTCTCATCCTCGAAAAAGAATTTATAGCCATCCATATCCTCGGTCCTTGCTACTTTCAGATTACCAAAACCGGCATACCCTTTTTTGCAATTGGTGATGATCTGTTGCTTTAACTCTTCGGTAACACGCAGGTCGTAACGTTCAACAGCGAATTTTCCAACGATGTCGTATATCTCCTGTACCAGATCGCTTAACGGGCGACCCGATTTGGCAATGAATTCCCAAACGATCAAACCGATCCAGATGCCATCGCGCTCAGGGATATGCCCTGCAACCGCGATACCGCCTGATTCCTCGCCACCCACCAAAAATGGATTGCCGGAGTTGACGATCAGATCGCAGATATATTTAAAGCCGATCTTGGTAACGATATTCGTCAACCCGTAAGCATCGCAAAGCTTCTGGATCTTGCTGGTGCAGCTAAATGTGGAATACACATCGCCGGTTTGCCCTTTTACCTTATACATATAATGGATCAGCA
>JABDFM010000052.1 GCA_013286565.1 Bacteroidota bacterium | reverse complement strand
AACGCGGGGGAACCAATTGGGCAAAAGACGGCTATCAATATTATAAGCCCACGCAGGACGGCATCGAAGAACTGGACACACGCGATGCTGCCAAAAAAACCGTCATCCTTACCAAAGAAATGCTTACGCCGCCGGGCAAATCGCCTTTGAGTGTAAGAGGGTTCTCGTTTTCTGACGATGGCACTAAGGCGCTGATATTTACCAATACCAAAAAGGTTTGGCGCTACAATACCCGCGGCGATTACTGGGTTTATGATATGACTGCCAAAACCCTAAAGCAATTGGGTATGGGCAAGCCTGCATCCTCATTAATGTTTGCTAAGATATCTCCTAACGGAAGTAAAGCAGCCTACGTAAGCGGGCATAATATTTATGTGGAAGACCTGGCAACAGGCGACATTAAGCCTTTAACTACAGATGGCAGCACCAAACTGATCAATGGAACTTTTGACTGGGCTTATGAAGAAGAGTTTGACTGCCGCGATGGCTTCCGCTGGTCGCCTGATAGCAAGCTGATCGCTTACTGGCAAATAGACGCCCGTAAAATAAAAAATTACCTGATGCTGAACACAACCGATTCTATTTATCCATTCAACGTGCCGGTTGAATACCCTGTTGCGGGCGAAGATCCAAGTTCGGCCAAAGTGGGCGTTGTAGATATCAGCAGCGCAAAAACTACCTGGATAAATGTACCGGGCGATAATGTACAGCACTATATTCCGCGCATGGAATGGACCACCAACTCAAACGAGATTATTTTAGAACAACTGAACCGCGCGCAAAACGAAAGTAGGATATTTGTAGGTAACGTATCAAACAGGACAGCCCATTTAATACGCCAGGAAGATGATAAAGCCTGGATAGATGGAAAATCACGCTGGAACGAAGGCAACCCCGTTGGGTGGGATTGGCTGAAAGATGGCAAATCATTTGTATGGGTGAGCGAAAAAGACGGATGGCGCCATATTTACAGGGTTACTACCGAAGGAAAAGAAACACTGATCACCAAAGGTAATTATGATATCATCAAACTTAATTGTATTGATGAGACAGGCGGATATCTTTATTTTACAGCATCGCCTGATAACGCTACGCAGAAATATCTTTTCCGTGTTAAATTGAATGGCTCAAGCAAAAAACCTGAGCGACTGACCCCGGCCGATCTGCCCGGAACACACAATTATGAGATATCGCCAAACGGTAAAATAGCCCTGCATAGTTTTTCAAACAGCTATACCCCAGCCGAACGCGAGGTGATCACCCTGCCTGTTTACAAACATTTAAGCGGCGATACACTGGCTGTAAAGCAAGATGCTAAAAACAAACCTGAGTTTTTCAAGGTAAAAACCATTGATGGCATCGAGATGGACGGCTGGATGGTAAAACCAACCCATTTCGATTCCACTAAAAAATACCCGGTTGTATTTACAGTTTACACCGAACCTGCTGGGCAAACAGTGGTTGATGCTTATGGCGTAGGCCGCAATGGCTTATATGTAGGCAGCATGAGCGATGACGGGTATATCTATATGTCTGTTGAGGGGCGTGGCGCACCTGCCCCAAAAGGGGTGGAATGGCGCAAATGCATCTATAAAAACATCGGCATCATTAATATCCGCGACCAGGCTATGGCTGCAAAAGAAATATTGAAATGGCCCTTTGTAGATTCAAGCCGCGTAGCAGTACATGGCTGGAGCGGCGGCGGTTCAACAACCCTCAACCTGATGTTCCAATATCCTGATATTTATAAAACGGGTATAGCCGTAGCAGCAGTGGGCTGGCAGTTATCTTACGATAATATTTACCAGGAGCGCTATATGGGTGTACCTATAGATGATGCAGGCAGGGCCCCTTTTATAAAAGGCTCGCCGGTAACTTATGCCAAAAATTTACGGGGTAATTTATTATATATCCACGGTACGGGTGATGATAATGTGCATTACCGCAATGCCGAGTTATTGATCAACGAACTGATCAAATACAACAGGCAGTTTCAGCTAATGTCGTACCCTAACCGCACCCATGCGATATCAGAAGGCGAAGGCACTACAGAGCATTTACGTACTTTGTTTACAAAGTATTTGAAGGAGCATTGCCCGCCGGGAGGAAGATAGACCCGGGAATGTTAGATAGTAGAAAGCCCCTGATCAATAGACCAGGGGCTTTTTACTTGTTTTCCAGTGCAAACCGCACACTAAAAACTGCCAACTGTACTAAAAAGCCGTATCGCCCCCGCCATTATTACGGAAGGTGTCGGGCGTTTCGGCTGCACCGCCGGAAGAACTTTTCGGGCTCTCCGGCTCAAAATCAGTTTTGCGGCCAAGTATGGTAAAATTCTCGGCGATGATCTCGGTGGTGTATTTTTTTATACCTTCTTTATCTTCGAAAGAACGGGTCCTTAATTTCCCTTCGATATAAACCAGTTTACCTTTTTGTAGAAATTTAACAGCCACATCAGCCAGGCCCCTCCACATTACAATATTGTGCCATTCGGTCTGTTCAACCTTTTGGCCATCACGATTAAAGGTTTCCGAAGTTGCCAGCGGGAAACTTGTTACCGACACCCCGCCCTCCAGATAGCGCGCTTCAGGATCTTTACCTAAATGGCCAATGAGTATTACTTTATTTATTCCAGACATAGATTAAATTACAAGAATTATTTTACAAAGAAAAAAAATTGTTTATAAAGATAGAAATTATTTTTGGTAATGCTAATTTCTTCAATTTTTTTAATTCTGTGTAAAACCATTCTTGTTCTAATTTAATTGGCTTATTAGCTATCTGGATAAACTGAGTGTGTAAATGCTGATGGGTAAGTACGTGTTTTTTGATAGGGAAAGTTTTTATTATCTGCACATTTTCTCCAAAATAAGCTACTACCTGTGGCAGTTCTGCTACTTGTTGTGATGATAGATAAGTCGGCGTTTCTATCAAAGGCAGGTCATACATGTTTGCCCAGATGTCTTTTTCGTTTCTTTTATTCATCAAAACGGTACCGCCGTCCGTGATCAGTAAATAGTTGAAAAAGCGCTCGCGTATTTTTACTTTCTTTAATTTTTGAGGCAAAACCGATATGGCATTATTAGCATAGGCAAAGCACCCGGCCCTTACAGGGCATATTTCACAGTCGGGGTTTTTAGGTTTGCATAGCATGGCCCCAAACTCCATCATCGCCTGGTTATGCAAGCCGGGGTGCTGTTGATTGAGCAGGTCATTAGCGATATCCTGGAATATCTTTTTACCTTTTGTACTATTAATAGGCTCGCTGATGCCAAAATAGCGCGCCAGCACCCGGTAAACATTCCCGTCAACCACGGCCCTTGCTTCATTAGCCGCGAATGAGGAGATTGCCGCCGCCGTATAGTCGCCAATACCTTTCAACTGGGTAAGCTCCCGGTAATCCTCCGGGAATTTACCATCAAACTGTTCCATCACCTGGCGCGCGGTTTTAAGCATATTGCGGCCTCGTGAGTAGTAACCAAGGCCCTGCCACAAATTCAATATATCGCCCTCATCAGCTGCCGCAAACGATTCTACATCAGGATACTTTTCAAGGAAACGATAAAAATAAGGCAGGCCCTGCTCAACACGTGTCTGCTGCAAAATAATTTCAGAAAGCCATATCACATAAGCATCAGTACTGTTGCGCCAGGGCAGCTCCCGCTTGTTTTCCAGGTACCATTTAATTAATTCGTCAGAAAAATTCATCTGCTCCAAATGTAATGCGAAGGGCCCTCAATCGTAGTAATTTTGTAACGTTTATATGTGATTTATAGGTCAAATAAAAAAAAACCGACAATTATTTCAATCTTTGGTTATAAACCAATACTTTTGCAACCCCAAAACAGTTAAGTATTTACACATTTTAATAAAGGAAAATCTGATATGACTAAGGCAGAAATTATAGCTGAGATCTCATCTAAAACAGGCATTGAGAAAGTTGACGTTCAAGAAACAGTGGAAGCATTTTTCAAAGTTGTTAAAACTTCAATGGTTGGAGGCGAAAACGTTTACGTTAGAGGCTTTGGAAGTTTTGTTGTTAAAAAACGCGCGAAAAAAACAGCACGTAACATTTCAAAAAATACGGCTATAATTATTCCGGAGCACTTTGTTCCGAGCTTTAAACCAGCTAAAACTTTTGTTGAAAAAGTTAGGTCTGGCAACAAAGCTGCTAAATCAGCAAATTAATTTATCACATGCGCCTGAAACAAATAATCGTTATAGCACTAGTTACAGCTATTACTGTTTATTTGTGTTTACAACATCCTGTAGGATTGGTGAAGCCAAAGGTGATCAAAGCTACATCAGGCGTTGTTTCGGGTTCGCGCCCGGCAGCGGTTAATGTAACAGTTGATATGGTTTCTACCCCGGCAAAATCGGCGATAGGAACGGCCCTTGCGGCAAGGATCAACGACCTGGAAGGGCAATTGAAAAGCGCATCTGATGCTGATAAGCTGAATTTGCAAAAGCAGCTGGCAAAACAGTGGGACGATGATAATCAACCTGCTCCTGCGGCATTTTACTACCAGGCAGTAGCCCGGAAAGAGAATGCGTTTGAGGATTGGATAAATACAGGCACTCATTTTAATGATGCCTACAAATCCATACAGGACACTGCCCAGCAGCCTGCTTTTGTAGCCAACGCGATTGACGCGTTTAAAAACGCTGTTAAGCTAAAACCCGAAAACCTGGATGCAAAAACGGGCCTGGGTATAGCTTATGTTAACCAAACAAGTTCAGGCATTGCCGATCCGGAAGGTGGCTCGCCGATGCAGGGTATTATGTTGCTGCTTAATGTAGTAAAGCAAGACCCGAACAATAGAAATGCTAATTTAAACCTTGGCATATTCGCCATGAAATCTGGACAGTTTGATAAAGCTGTTGCCAGGTTTAAAACAGTGATAGCCCAAAAGGCTGAAGTTGAGCCTTATTTTTATCTGGCCGAAAGCTACAAGCAGTTGGGAATGAAAAAAGAAGCTATTGATGCTTACCAAAAATGTAAGGAAATGATCCCCGACCCTATTATCAGTCAAAAGATCGATCAGTACATCAAGGATTTAAAAAATTAAAATTCACATTTAAAAATTATTACTATGCCGAGCGGTAAAAAACGTAAGAGACACAAAATGGCTACCCACAAACGTAAAAAACGTTTAAGAAAGAACAGACATAAGAAAAAATAGGTTCCCCTGCCTGTTTATTTGCTGCATTATAGCAGCGAAAATGTTTGTTATTGTTTTATCTCTTACTAATATGCGGTTGATTTAAAACCGCTTTAAGAAATGGAGTAGCAGTTGATAAAAGAATTAATTATCGATTCGACCCCGAACGGGGCTACCATTGCGCTATTACAGGATAAACAACTTGTAGAACTTCATAAGGAGCAGGTCACCAACAATTATACCGTTGGTGACATATACCTCGGCAGGATCAAAAAGATCATGCCGGGTTTAAACGCTGCCTTTGTGGATGTAGGCTACGAGAAGGATGCTTTTTTGCATTATCTTGACCTTGGCCCACAGGTACAAAGTCTGTTGAAGCTAACCAAGCAGGTACGCAGCGGCGGATATCAGTCGAAACTATTAGATAATTTTAAGCTGGACAGTGATATTAATAAATCCGGTAAAATATCGGAAGTATTAACCAAAAACCAGCTGATACCGGTACAGATAGCCAAGGAGCCTATTTCAACAAAAGGTCCCCGCTTAAGTTCCGACCTGTCAATAGCTGGCCGGTATGTGGTATTGGTGCCGTTCTCTGAAGCCATCTCTATCTCCAAAAAGATAAAGAGCAATACGGAACGTAACCGCCTGCGCAAAATTGTTGAAAGCATTAAGCCTAAACATTTTGGTGTGATCATTCGCACTGTTTCAGAAGGCAAGGGCGTAAGCGAAATGCAATCGGACCTGCTCGATCTGATCTCGAAATGGGAGACGTTCATCACCCGTTTACCTTCGATCGAGCCCGCTAAAAAAGCATTGGGCGAAATTGACCGTACATCAACGCTTTTGCGCGATATACTCAATCCTGATTTTCAGCATATCTACGTAAATGACAATGCCATTTATGAGGAGATACGTACTTATGTACATCAAATATCTCCCGACCTGGAGAACATCGTGCGCTTGCATAAAGCCAAAGAGCCTATTTTTGAGCATTACGGCATAGACAAGCAGATCAAAGGCGCATTTGGTAAAACAGTGAACCTTGCGGGTGGCGCTTACCTCGTTATCGAGCATACGGAGGCCCTGCACGTAATTGACGTGAACAGCGGTAACCGCACAGCCAGTAAGGAAAACCAGGAGGAAAATGCCTTCCAGGTAAATAAAGAAGCTGCTAAAGAAATAGCCCGCCAGTTGCGCCTGCGCGATATGGGTGGTATTGTGGTGATCGATTTTATCGACATGCACAAGCCTAATAATCGTAAAGACCTTTTTGATTATTTAAGGGCCGAAATGGCGCACGACAGGGCAAAGCATACCATTTTGCCGCCAAGTAAGTTCGGTCTGGTCCAAATTACCCGCCAGCGGGTAAGGCCCGAAATGAATATCGTAACCAGCGAGGTTTGCCCTGCATGTAATGGTACAGGCACTATACGCCCTACTATCCTGCTGCTGGATGATATTGAGAACAACTTCAATTATATCCTGGTTGAGCAAAACGAAAAGAGCATAACACTTACCGTACACCCTTATATTGAAGCCTATATCAGACAGGGTTGGATTACCCGCCAGATGAAATGGTATTTCAAATACGGCCAATGGATCAAGGTGAAAAGCAACCCCGCTTACCAGATCACCGAATTTCATTTCTTCTCATCTAAGGATGAGGAAATCAAACTTTAATGTGCTAATGTGCGGATAACAGATGTGCAGATGTTTTGATAAGCATCTGCACATTTTTGTTTTGTACTCATAGGCTGATATAAAATAAGACCGTCATGGCGAGGAACGAAGCCATCTCTGAACTATGCAGATGATGAACCTGTATTTCTTTCAATAACTATATTGTAGGAATTATTAAAGAAGAATGTATCTACTGTCTCATTAACAAGTCTCGTACACTTGATTTGCTTGTGTAGCGATGGCTTCGTTCCTCGCCATGACGCCCGTCAAGAATTACTAATTTATTTAGTAATAATATATCCGATTTGAAATAAAATCTGCACATTTGCAATCAGCATATTTGCACATCCAACCATGGCCAAAACTAAAGTCGCTTATTTCTGTCAGAGTTGCGGGTATGAATCGCCCAAATGGCTTGGTAAATGCCCATCGTGCCAGCAGTGGAATACTTTTGTGGAGGAAATTATAGAGAAGGTGAACATATCCATCCCCGACTGGAAAGCAAACTCCACCAGCACACAACGCGCGAACAAGCCGGTACAGGTTTCAGAGATCACTTTTGATGAGGAACAACGGATGCTTACGCCCGATAAGGAGTTTAACCGGGTACTGGGCGGTGGCATTGTAGCAGGATCATTAGTGCTCATCGGCGGTGAGCCGGGTATTGGCAAATCAACCCTGATGTTGCAACTGGCGTTGAATATGCCAAAACTCAAAGTGCTCTATGTTTCGGGCGAAGAAAGTGAGCGGCAGATTAAGATGAGAGCGGAGCGATTGGATCAGTCAGCAGTTGGCAGTAGGCAGTTGGCAGTAGGAATTTCTAAATCCGAAATCGAACATTCTAAATCCGAAATCGGAAAGGGCTGTTTCATCCTGACAGAAACATCCACTCAAAACATATTTAAACAAATAGAGCAACTACAGCCTGATTTGGTAGTGATCGACTCGATACAGACGCTTTATTCGGCGCATATTGAATCAACGCCGGGGAGTGTTTCGCAGGTGCGGGAATGTACAGCTGAACTGCTGCGTTTCGCCAAAGAATCGGGGACGCCGGTATTTCTGATCGGCCATATCACCAAAGATGGGATGATAGCAGGCCCTAAGATACTGGAGCACATGGTTGACACCGTTTTGCAGTTTGAGGGCGACAGGCATCATGTTTACCGCATTTTACGGGCTGTTAAAAACCGTTTCGGTTCCGCATCTGAATTAGGTATCTATGAAATGCTGGGCGAAGGCTTGCGCGAGGTATCTAACCCATCCGAGATATTGCTTTCACAGCGCGATGAACCCTTAAGCGGCATCACCATTTCAGCTACGCTGGAAGGTATGCGGCCCATGCTGATAGAAACGCAAGCACTGGTAAGCACATCCGCTTATGGCACGCCTCAGCGTACCGCTACGGGCTTTGATACCCGCCGTATGAGCATGCTGTTGGCCGTGTTGGAAAAACGCTGCGGATTTAAACTCGGAGCAAAGGATGTTTTCCTAAATATCACAGGCGGCATCCGGGTGGAAGACCCGGCTATTGACCTGGGACTTGCGGCAGCGATCATATCATCGCATGAGGATATCCCTATCCCTTTTAAAACATGCTTCGCGGGCGAGATAGGCTTGTCGGGCGAGATCAGGGCAGTAAACCGTATTGAGCAGCGCATCGCGGAAGCCCATAAGCTTGGATTTGAACAGATATTCATTTCCAAATACAATCTGCCAAAAGCGGGTGATAAAAAACGGCTGGACCTGTCCCGTTACGCTATTGAGGTTAGAACCGTGGGAAATATAGAAGAAGTGTTCGGGTTGCTGTTTGGGTAACAGACAGACTTACGAAGTTTTAAAACGGCGAAGCCATCAACGAGGCCATTAAAAAACAAAACACTACGAGTTAAACTTCGTAAGTCTACTCCAACAAGGTTTTCCGGCTTATTGACCAACATCCATTACTACCACTTTACGTATGCTATTATTGTTGTAATCAGCCACATAAATATTTTCTGAGGCATCAACAGCTATACCTTGTGGTGTATTGAATTGAGCGGCTGTACCAGTGCCATCCGCAAAACCCGCAACATTTGAAGCACCTGCCAGTACATAAAGCACCTTTGCAGAAGTCAACTCCATAATACGCCCTGACTCGTCGGTTATAAATAAATTGCCTGAATGATCAATACATATACCTGCAGGGTAACCAAGCACTGCTGATTGAACAGTGCCACCCGCAACAGTAGTAATAACCCCTGCAGGAGTGATCATCCTGATCGCGTTATTCCCAAGATCAGCTACATAAAGGTTTCCTGTGGCATCAATAACGATTCCGCTTGGTTTATTGAATGCACCATATACACCCGTTGCAGTGTTAACCGTCGCATTAATATAACCTGCTGTTAAATTACCTGCTACATAGCTAACCACACCCACTGATGTAACTTTACGGATAAGGTTATTATTATGATCGGCTACATATAAATTACCTGAAGCATCAACGGCAACTCCCGAAGGGCCGCTAAACTCGGCAACATTACCTGCGCCGTTAACATAGCCTGCAGTTCCGTTGCCCGCCAATGTGCTAACTACGCCCGCAGGGGTGATCTTACGGATAAGATTGTTACCATAATCAGCAACAAAAACATTGCCCTGCGCATCCACTGTCAAACCTTGCGGTGCATAAAACTGGGCTGTGGCTGCCGGGCCGTCATTATACCCTGCTATTCCAGTACCTGCAATGGTGGTAACTACTCCACCCGGCGTGATCTTCCTGATCGCGTTATTAAAGGCATCGGATACATAAACATTTCCCTGTGCATCAACAGCAACTCCCTGTGGACTACTAAATTGAGCCCCTGCGCCTGTTCCATCTAAATAACCGGAAGTAGTGCTGCCCGCAAAAGTGGTTACCGCACCGGTAACCGTTACTATAGTACTGCTTGTAGTAAATTTCACCACACTACCGTAACTTGTGCCATAAGCATTGGTAGCGTAGGCCCTTAAGTAATAAGTGGTATTGGCTGTTAAGCCGCTTAAGTTACTGATAAAAGTATAGCTGGTTGAAATAACCGGGTCGGTAGTTTTTGAGTTGTCGGTTGTGGGTGTTTGATTAGTTGAACTGTAGCAAACGCCATTGGCCGTTATAGCCGAAGTGCCTACATTAGTAACAGTACCTCCGCTTTGTGCCGAGGTTGTAGTTACATCCAGTATTACATCTGTTGTTGTTAATGATGGTGCGCTGTTGGGAGTGGCAGGTGTTTTTTTACAACCGGTTCCTAACAAAACAACAGAAAATGATATAATTAAGAGAGCAAATAGTAGGGGTGTTTTCATTTATTAATATTTATCGCAAAAGTAGTCTAAATTCGTTTAATGCCTAACCGATTTCAATAGTAGTTTAAAATTGTTACTTTATAAATTCATTTAACAAATATTAACAAACTACTTTCAATCAAAATCTTGATATTGAATCATCGCAGTTCATTATAACCGCAGTGAATAACAATACGGTGAAATCGACCTGTTTATTACTTTCCATACCATTTTCATTGCAAATATTTTCAAAAAAACATATCGCTGCTCTACACGGAAGAGTAAAAGGCGAAAGGTCCGCCAACATTTAAATAAAAAAAGGCGAAAAGTAATTATACCTTTCGCCTTTGTCCTTTCAGCCTTTAGCCTATTTGCTTAAGTACATTGATTTTTCCTTATACAAATGCCTGAAGTACGGATCTTCCAGGTTTGGTATAAAACGGATGGCCTCGCCGGTTGATTTCATCTCGGGGCCGAGCTCTTTGTTTACTTCAGGAAATTTATCGAATGAGAATACGGGTTCTTTTATGGCATAGCCCTCGAGCTTGCGTACAATTTTAAAGTCTTTCAGTTTATTAACGCCCAGCATAATTTTTGCCGCGATGTTGATGTATGGCACATCATAAGCTTTCGCGATGAAAGGCACCGTACGTGATGCACGTGGATTAGCCTCTATCACATATACTTTTTCGTCTTTTATGGCAAACTGTATATTGCACAGGCCACGGACATTAAGCGCTTTGGCGATTTTAATCGTATGTTCTTCCATCTGGCGGATCACATTGGCCGACAGGTTAAACGGCGGCAATACCGCGCTTGAATCGCCTGAGTGGATGCCTGCAGGTTCAATATGTTCCATCAAACCGATGATATGCACATCGTCGCCATCACTGATAGAGTCTGACTCCGCTTCTTCCGCACGATCAAGGAAGTGATCTATTAATACCCGGTTGCCGGGTAAGTTCTTCAACAGGCTAACTACTGCTTTTTCCAGGTCCTCATCGTTGATCACAATACTCATGCCCTGGCCACCCAATACATAACTTGGACGCACCAAAACAGGATATCCTACTACATGGGCCACCTCGATCGCTTCCTCCGCGTTTTCGGCTACACCATATCTTGGATAGGGGATATCAAGCTCTTTCAGCAGGTCAGAAAAACGCCCGCGGTCTTCAGCGATATCCATATTATCGTAAGATGTACCGATTATTTTGATACCATGCTCATGCAGCTTCTCGGCCATTTTCAAGGCAGTCTGGCCACCCAATTGAACGATGACACCTTCAGGTTTTTCCAGTTCGATGATCTCGCGTACATGCTCCCAAAAAACAGGCTCGAAATATAATTTATCGGCCATGTTAAAATCGGTCGATACCGTTTCGGGGTTGCAATTGATCATGATGGCTTCGTAACCCGATTCTTTTGCAGCAAGCAAACCATGCACGCAGCTATAATCAAACTCAATGCCCTGTCCTATACGGTTTGGTCCTGAGCCCAACACAATGATCTTCTTTTTATCAGATGATTTTGATTCATTCTCACCCTCGTAGGTCGAATAGTAATAAGGGGTTTTAGCGGGGAACTCTGCCGCGCAGGTATCCACCATCTTATATACGCGTTGTATGCCCAATGCTTTGCGGCGCTGGTAAACATCTTCTTCGGTAACGTTGGTTAATACATGGGCTATCTGCACATCCGAGAACCCCTTTTGTTTCAGAGTGAAGAAAAACTCTTCGGGGATGTTGTTGAGCGAATAGCGGCGAAGCTCCAGTTCCAAATTAACAATTTCCTGTATCTGGTTCAAGAACCAGCGGTCAATCTTAGTTGCTTTTCTTACGGATTCTATCGGCACGCCCAAACTTAGCGCATCGTAAATATGGAACAACCTGTCCCAGCTTGGGTGCTCCAGGCTGTGCATAATATCCTCGAGGTTGCGGCTCTGGCGACCATCGGCACCTAAACCGGCGCGACCAATTTCCAAACTCTGGCAAGCCTTTTGCAAAGCCTCGATAAAGCTGCGGCCTATGGCCATTACTTCGCCTACAGATTTCATCTGTAAACCGAGCTCCTTATTGGCTCCTTTGAATTTATCAAAGTTCCAGCGGGGTATTTTTACGATCACGTAATCCAGTGTCGGTTCAAAATATGCCGATGTTGTTTTGGTGATCTGGTTTTCTATTTCATCCAGGTTATAACCTATGGCCAGCTTGGCAGCTATTTTAGCGATGGGGTAACCTGTAGCTTTTGATGCCAGAGCGGATGAGCGCGAAACGCGCGGGTTGATCTCGATGGCGATGATCGCTTCATCTGCAGGATTAACCGAGAACTGCACATTACATCCGCCGGCAAAGTTGCCGATGGCGCGCATCATTTTGATGGCCTGGTTACGCATTTCCTGGTAGCAGCGGTCGCTCAGCGTCATTGGCGGGGCCACGGTGATCGAGTCGCCTGTGTGGATGCCCATCGGATCAAAGTTCTCGATAGCGCAAATGATAATTACGTTATCATTATTATCCCGCAATAACTCCAGCTCATATTCTTTCCAGCCTAAAACAGCCTGCTCAACCAATACCTCGTGGGTTGGCGATGCCTGCAGCCCACGGCTTAATGCGGCGTCAAAATCTTCTTTCTTATGTACAAAGCCCGCTCCCTTGCCACCCAATGTATAGCTTGGGCGTATAACCAGCGGGAAACCAATGTCCTGAGCTGCTTCTTTACCTTCTAAGAATGAATTAGCAATTTTTGAGGTGGCCACTCCTACGCCAATATCCACCATTAACTGGCGGAAGGCTTCGCGGTTCTCTGTTTTTTCAATTGCAGCTATATCTACACCAACAATTTTTACACCGTACTTTTCCCATAAGCCTTGTTCATCCGCCTCAATACAAAGGTTAAGCGCTGTTTGGCCGCCCATAGTGGGCAATACGGCATCAATTTTTTGTTCCTTTAAAATGGTTTCGATGCTTTCGCAGGTAAGCGGCAGCAAGTACACATGATCGGCAATAACTTTATCCGTCATGATGGTAGCCGGGTTACTGTTAATGATCGATACAGAGATCCCCTCTTCCTTTAAAGAAAGGGACGCTTGCGAGCCTGCGTAGTCAAATTCACAAGCCTGACCAATAATGATGGGGCCTGAGCCAATAATTAAAACGGATTTGATGGAGGTGTCTTTGGGCATAGTTTTTTGAGTCTTGAGTCTTGGGCCCTGAGTCTTAAGCCTGATTTCCAAATAACTATGGACTATCGACTATCAACTATGGACTTAAACACTATGCGCTGAAAGCGAAAAATCCCGGCCTCAGCGTCGGGATGCAAAGATAGAAAAATAGAATTACCGGGGCTCAGGTTTTTTCAATTTTTATTAATAACGATTTACTAACATAACCACTACTATTTTTCGCTTATAAAAACAGAATATTTATATTTACAATGCAAGAAAACCGATTCCAAGCGATATGATAAAAAGATATTTTCCCCTGTTGGTTATTCTGTGCGCAACTATCAGTGGCTGCGCCATGTTCCAGTCTATTATTAAATCATCCTTTCCCTACACCACTACCCTAACTATACCGGCATCATCCAAAGTTGAAATAGTGTATTCAGCCATCAGTATGGCTAATAGTTTTGATCAAAATTTCAGCAAAACCGGCGATAATGGCGATAGGATAAGCCAGGTACGTGTTATTTCGGCCAGGTTAAGGTCGGTTGAGCCCTCTGATTATAATTTGGGCGATCTGGCCTCCGTAAAAATTTACCTTTCAAAAGCCGATGGCCAGGACGAGATACTGGTTGCCAGCCGCAGTGATATAGGCGCTAATCCGGGAAATGATATTGTATTGGATATCGATAACACCCAATTATTAGATAACCTGGTGCGCGAACCGGGCATAAAAGTACGCATGGCCTATAAATTACGCCATTCCTCAGCTACTGATGTAAGTTTACACGTAATACTGGGGCTTGCCGCTTATCCGGCAGATAAATAGCGGGCTTACTTTATTAGTTTATTGTCTGTATCAGGGAATATCAATATAGGCTGGTAATTGCGGGCCTCGTCAATTTCCATGTAGGCGTATGACATGATGATCACAATATCGCCCACCTGGGCAAGCCTGGCGGTAGCCCCGTTTAAGCAAATGGTACCAGTGCCGCGTTCGCCTCTTATTACATAAGTTTCAAACCTTGCACCATTATTGTTATTTACGATCTGCACCTTTTCGTTAGCAATAATATTAGCCGCATCCATCAGATCCTCATCTATGGTGATACTGCCAACGTAGTTTAATTCGGCTTGCGTTACCTTGGCACGATGAAGTTTGGATTTTAATACCTCAATGATCATGGCGCAAAGTTAGTAATATTAGATTCATAGTTAAGTCATACATAGTTCATATCGTCAGTGGGCAGTTTTTAGTTCGCAGTTTGCATTGTTAATCAGAAACCCATCTTAACTGCCAACTGATAACTGCCAACTGATAATCACATTATCGATCAGCCTTGTTTTACCCACTTTCGCGGCTACCAAAGCCACTATTTTCTTTGTGTGTGAATCGGCAGTATGCAAATTATCGCCATCGGTTATTTCAAAATATTCTAGTTCCACGCCCGGCTCGGCGCTGATCATTGCTTCACATTCGTTTTTTAACGAGGGAATCTGGTTACGGTCGAAATTTTGTTTTAGCCAATTAAGGGCTTTTGACAAGATCAGCGCGTGCTGCCGCTCCTCAGCAGATAAATGAATATTCCTCGAACTCATGGCCAGGCCATCTGCATCCCGAAGTATGGGGCACATCATGAGTTTAACCGGAAGATGCAGCAGTCCCACCATTTTTTGGATGATCAGAAATTGCTGGTAATCTTTTTGGCCAAAAAACGCGATATCTGGTTTAACGATATCGAATAGCTTATACACCACCTGTGTAACCCCCTGGTAATGTCCCGGCCTGAATTTTCCTTCCAGTAAGTGCTCCAGTTCGCCAATCTCCAAATGCCATTGCTCGTTACCGGCATACATCTCGCTTACATCCGGGTTAAAAAGCACATCGCAGTTAGCATGCTCCAATTTTTCAATGTCGGATGCTATTGGGCGGGGATATTTCTCCAGGTCTTTTGGGTCATTAAACTGGGTGGGGTTAACAAAGATGCTACATGCAACCACGTCCGTATTTTGCTGCGCCAGGGCTATCAATGATAAGTGCCCCTGGTGTAAAGCGCCCAGGGTAGGTACAAAACCAATAGTTTTGCCATCCTGCTTTAATTGTTCTAAATATCCCTGGAGGCTTTTCCGGGTAGTACAAATTTTCATTTTAGTGGTAATTGGTTTTGATGCACTTCCCGCTTCGGATAAAATTTACCGGGCGAAATTAGTTACCTTTTATTGAAAAATATAAAAGTATTTTTGAATCGATGAAGAAGTTTATCAGGGGATTTGGTTATGCCTTAAATGGCATCCGTCATGCTGCGGTTACCCAGCTTAATTTCAGGGTGCATGTAGTGGCAGCTATAGTGGCAGTAGGTGCGGGATATGCGCTGCATATTTCCGCTGTTGAATGGTTATGGATCATCCTCTGCATAGCTATGGTTTTAGCGGCTGAACTTTTTAACACCGCACTTGAATTTCTGACCGACCTCGTTTCGCCGGAGTACAATAAAAAAGCCGGTCTGGTAAAAGACATGGCTGCCGGGGCCGTGCTCATCACCGCTATCTGCGCCCTGGTGATCGGTTTGATCATATTCGTGCCCAAATTATTATTGCTTATCCATCATGCTGCATAAAACCCGGGGCATTGTTTTTAAAACCACTGATTATGGCGAAAGCAGCGTGATAGTGCAGGTTTTTACAGAGAAATTTGGTTTGCAATCCTATATCATCAATGCCGTAAAAAAACCAAAGGCCAAAATAAGCCGCAATATGCTGCAGCCCCTGCACCTGTTGGATATGGTGGTTTATCATAAAAACACCGGCCAGGTACAGCGTGTAGCTGAAGTGAAGAATTCGCCGGTTTTGCAAAGTATCCCTTACGATGTGATCAAAAGCAGCCTCGCTATTTTTTTGAATGAGGTTTTGTATAAAGCGGTAAGGCAGCAGTCGGCAGATGAAAATTTGTTTGGGTTTGTGTTTAACGCCATAGAATGGCTCGATCACCAGTCAGAAGGGTTGGCTAATTTTCATTTACTGTTCTTAGTCAGGCTCACACGTTACCTGGGTTTTCATCCTGCCTTGTTCCAGGCAGATTATTTCGATATGAAGAATGGCGTTTTCAGCAAATATAAACCGGAAGGTTTTTCTTACCTCTCACCACCGCATACTCAGAATTTTTACACCCTTTTACAATGCAGTTTTGAAAATATACAGCAATTGCGCTTCAGCAATGACGAACGCCGTTACCTGATACAAAAATTACTGGAGTACTACGCCCTGCATATCGAAAGCTTTGGCAATATACGTTCGCACGAGGTATTAGAAGAGGTGCTGGGCTGATTTCTTTGTCATGCTGAGGAACGAGGCATCTGCTGCCGAACCTGAGTACTATTCCAACCAACTTCAGCTCAAAAGCTATTTAAACAAAACTAAGACGGGTTATTTTTGTTAACCCACTATGAGCCACAACGTTTATTTACTGGCAAATGAGCCAGGCAACCCTTGCAGAGACGTTATCCACTCCCGGGATGCTTCTTTAAAGATCAGGATATTTTGCCTTGACAGGGAGATATTCCATCCCGCTGCAAATGAAATTCAATTGTATGGATATGCCAATAATGAGTTATTTGCCTTTGAAACCGTTGGTATTTCTTCCGAAGACGCCTTAGATATTGTAGAGGCCATACAATGGTATGCCAATTATATCAAATTCCCCGAGATGGAAATTTTACCCGAAGACCCACGGCTGGATAAAAATATCGCCATGTAATTTCCGCTTATCCACCTGCTTCACTACGCTATTCCTATTCTGCACAGCTACTGCTTTTTTCTCCGTTATTTTATTGATTTTTGCAGGCGAGCTATGAATGATCTGAAAGAGCAATTGCATAACCTGTGCGTCAACTATGTGAAAAACCGCATAGACACGGCAACGTTTGCCATTAAATCGGCCCAGCAGGCTGCCAACGATGAAACCAAAAGCAGCGCGGGCGACAAATACGAAACCGGCAGGGCCATGATGCAGCAGGAGATCAATAGTAACCAGGCCCAGCTTAATGAGGCCAATAAATTATTGGTCGCCTTAAATCATATCAACGGCAGCGCTATTTCTAAAACTGCTGACGCAGGCAGTTTAGTGATCACCAATAATGGTAAATTCTATATTGCTATCAGCGCAGGAACATTAATGGTTAACGGAGAAGCTTTTTTTTGCCGTTTCGCCGGCCTCACCTATCGGGATAAAATTGAAAGGGCAAAAAGCAGGAAGCGAGTTTGATCTGAACGGAAAGCTTTACAGGGTAGAGATGGTGAGTTAGAGCTTAGTATCTATTACACGAATCACTTTATCAATCAATTCCTGGATATCAAAAGGTTTTTTAACATAATCATTTGCGCTGCATTCAGTCACAATTACCTCAATATCATTTGCAGTGGACAGGATAATGACAGGAACATTTTTTAACTGTTCATACTGTTTAATTTGCAGGCATACACGATGACCAGGTTTATTATTGATAAACTCATCAACTAAAATTACATCCGCTTTAAAATACAGGATTTCTTCCAGGTTTTTTGGTTCAGGGACGCTATGTGTTTCAAAGCCTTCTTCTTCTAAAACTAAAGCAATGATATTTCTGATATCGTTGTCATTTTCGATGACCAAAATCTTTCTCTTCACGGGTTCTGCAACTTATCAATAAACAGGAATGCATCAAATGTAACAAACTTAAATTAGTGATAGGAATAAATAAAAGGGGACTTGCTCAAAAATGAATGCAACCGCTTGATTAACAGGAAGATGTTTACAAGACTCGAACCAGTCGGTCAGTCCCCACGGTTTCTCAGTTGCACTTATGACCTAACTAATAAATGCAGAATTCTCTGTAAGCTGGGGAATAAGGAATAAGCCTCAGCACAAAATATAACTACAGAAATGTTAAATAAATTAAATTTAGGATCGTATTTAATTAGGAAACCTTCTATTTTTTGCTGCGCGATTTTGATGTGTGAAAAAGCCCAAACACAGGTAAAACCCAAAACAAAGCCAGCAAGAATATCACTCGGGTAATGAATACCAAAAGTAACCCTGCTTATCCCAACGGTTAAGATGACCCACAAAATGCAGATAATCCCTAATTTTTTATTTTGAAAATAGATAATTGCGGATAGCGCGAAAAAAAATGTGGCCGTATCACTTGGAAATGAATAAAGCCGGTTACCCCAATCAGATTTATGCCATTGAAGTAAATTGCACATATTTAAAGCTTTATCAAATATCGGGCGCAGATGAGTGTGCAAATGGGATTGACAATAAAGAGAGATCACCAAACAGGTGCAAGTCCCCAAAAGGCCTAATACTATTTTACTTTTGATATTTGCAGACTGATTTGAAAGCGAAACATAAATTAAGCAGGCAAAAACAGGACCCCCGCGCAATAGTTCCATATTACCACACGCGTTCAACAGATTGAACCAAAATGCATTTCTGCAAGCGAGGTCATTAAAATAGTGTAATAATTGTGAATCTAAATTCATTTAAGTTTTTATCGTCGCAGCAGGGGTTTGTTTTTATACGACAGAAGGTTTATTAAAGGTTTAAATTTTTTTATTGCAAATTATACATTTTGCAATAAATAACAAAGCCCAACATTTCTGTCGGGCTTTGTGGGAGTTACTGGGTTGAGCCAACGCTTAAAAAACGAAAAGCATACACTGATTTAAACAGGCAAATACGACCTTTTTAAAAAATGTAAATTAATTTTGACTAATTGAACATACATCCTATATTTGCAGTCCCAAAAAGAGGGAGTTTAGCTCAGCTGGTTCAGAGCATCTGCCTTACAAGCAGAGGGTCACTGGTTCGAACCCAGTAACTCCCACCTAATAATCAGGCACTTACGGCATAAAAACCATAAGTGCTTTTTTATTTGCATATAATTTGCATACAAAAACCTCTTTAAATATTTGTTTCGGGCTGAAATCAAATAAACAAATCGGGAAAATTATATTTTCCCGATTCCAGTCACGTAAAAACAAATTGATATTCAATAGATTATACTAATTTGTGTTCTTTCAGGCACACAAGAACCTTATACCCAATAAGGCACATATTCAGTAAATTTAGATGAAGGATTATTAGGGTCTTTAGGTTTTATTCTGTTCATCTCAACAGAATCTTTAATAACCCTTGAAACTTGTGAGCGTTGTTTCTCATGCATTTTAAACCGTTCTCTTAAGCTGGTATTTGTCATACCACCTCTCGCATAATATTGTATAATGCTATGTTGATAGCTTGCTTCAATTCTCTCCGATACAGTCATTTCAGCAAAAGTCTTAGGAGAATACATTGTAACCCTAAAAGAATTTTCCAATTCCTCAAACTTAAGAGGTGGTAAGCCATATAACTCAATATGGGCTACTGCTTTTTCAAAACCGGACCCGCGCTCCTCACAAATATTAAATCTTCTGAATACTGATGCAAGTAATTCATTTCTTGATTCTGGAGTAGTTCGAATAAGGCGATCTATTTTTTTTGTAGGTAAAAGCTTACCAGGGTTAGAAATTTCAACCCTGTCAGTGAAAATTTCTATCATTGGGCCACTTCCTTTAACAGCAAAATCTTGATGTATTAAAGCGTTCGCTATTAATTCGCGCAAGGCAATTTCAGGGTAAATAGTGGTTTCCTCTCTAAGCGCCTTTTTAATTATTTCGCTACCCGGAAGCAAGGCATCTAACAATGCCATTAACTCCTCAAATGCGATAGCATAGCCCTTATTCATGGGATACTCCTTTTCAGTAACAAGTTTATTTTTCCCTTTATACTTAATTACTCTAATTGATTTCCTTGTCAATCCATCAAAATCATTTAAACTATGTGCAGCAGATAACGCCCCTAAATTTGTAATGTAGTAACCTGCACCATCAAAGTTTTCAATCATTCGTTCACTTTCCAAAAACCGCATTATTTCATCTGCGGATTGAGGGATAGGAGTTTTTAATAACTTATAAATTGCTGAATAGTCTAATAAAGCCAGCACTTCTGTTTCTGATTTTATCTTAGAGGAATGAAGCTCCTCGAATTGAGGGTTTTTTGAGTTGAGCATTAATGCGCCAACCTCTTGCCTGGAAGCTTTACGGGTACTTCCACCGGTTCTGATAAAGGTATCCTCTAAAGTGCCATTTGCTATATGAACAGGCTTTACCGAACTTTCATGTATGTGAATAAACAACAAAGGCTTACTTTGATAAAGTTCAATAGAATGATCAATTTTTACAACCGGGTTTAAAGAATCCCTTGATATATTTGAAATTCGCTCAACAATAGAATCAATATTTAACTTTGATATACCAACTACCTGACCTGCTTTATCTTCAATTCCAAAAACTAAATAGCCCCCCCCTGGCAGGTTGGCCATTGCTGAAAGATGCTTTGATAGTTTTTCCGGCTTTGTAGTAAGCTCAAGCTTCCAGTCAATCTCATTTAGTTCTTGAGGTATTGGGAAAAGGCTATTATCGAGCATTGCCAAAGCTTTATTTATCCAATTTTTCTTTGTCGGATTTAAATCATTCATAAAATAGTTGATTATTAGCACGTTACAATAAAATTCCGGATCTGAGTCACATAAACGGATAATTGTAATTAAATATAATGTAAAAATAGAAAAGTTTATGGTTGTTGGCTAAAATGCCAGGTTGGGTATTGTATGCCAATTATTGAACAAACCAACTCATTTTACCGCTTAGGCACCAAAAGCGCAAGCCAGTTAAAGTGTCAAGCCCGGTGCAAGCCAATGAAAACAAACAAAACTGCACCGTTTATATAGGCTTGACATTTTAACTGGCGGCGGTAACTTTGCCGGATGCGGTGAAATGAGTAAACTAATTTCCTATAACCATATCGAATAAATTATTACTCCCACTTATAATTTAAAACGCCAAGTAGTTGGGAGTGGCACGGTATGTTGTGAGGCACGAACTTCATTCCGTGCCGTGTGGCAGAAAGGCTGACTGTGTAATGAAACCCGGAGCGAAGCGCGTGGTGTAATGAAACAGTTTGCCTTTCTGCAATGGGCTGTTTTTTTAAAATCAAACCTTTTTCTTTATTGTCGGCGGTAAGGCTGGCGGCATTATCAATTAACCGCCTGCCGAAACTGCTTAGGGTGTCAACGCCATGTATTATTTAATATCTTTAAGAAATTGCAGGTATATACTTTCTGCTGTACTGTAAAATAAAGTTACCCCTTTAGCCAATTTTCTAACGGATTCTTCATCAGGCTCAAATGAACTGTTGTACCTCGATTGTGAATAAGCGTTTTGCAATAAGGTGAATATTTGAGCCCCCTCTGTAGTTCTAAGATCAAATACATTTTTTAATTCATCGGAAAACAATAAAGTTAACCTTAGTAATCTTGATAGATTATGCATTTGTACCCGGTAACCTAAAATTGCCTGGATAATTGCTTTTAATACACTTTCAACTGATTGGTGCAAGAGAAAGGCTGCAAGCCTGAAATTACTGTCTGCTCTGTATAATTCTGCACCCTTTAAAAACTCGTTGCCTTGTACTCCCCATCTTTCCCAATTAAACTTTGCTCTTTCGATTAAAATTTCTTTGGTTATTTCCTGGTGTTCCGGCAATAATAATTCAGGTGATTGATATACTATAAATCCCTTTTCCATAACAGCAGACCAAAAACGCCTGCCAATATTCAGGGCTTCCTTTGCGCTGTTTGCCTTATGAACAATCGTATGTACGTGGGCCAGGTACTGGCAATTGTCTTCGATTTTATTACCGACTTCATGTTCAGGCGTTTTTTCTTCATCACCTATTAAAATAAGCAGGTAAAATGTAAATGGTTCGGGATGGGTGCCTAAATGAATAATCATTTGTACCTGTGGGCATCGTTTTAAAATCACGCTTTTTATTTCCTCTAAAGCCAGCTTCTCTGTTGCTGTTGGATCAGGATTTATAGCTTTAAGGGTCAATTGAGATAAATCCAATTTTTGCTCGTTTACCAAATCTTTCTTTAACTTGGTTCGTTCGGTTTCTCGCTGGTGAATTAACCAGGCTGCGGAATAAAGTTTAAGCAGGTTTTCATAAACCATAATAAGTTCACTTGCCATGAGGGTTTCATCCGCCGGATTGTTATACAAAGCGAAATGAAGCCACTCATGCAGGTATTCCCGGTATTGTTGCGGACTTACCTTTTTGAAGACCTGTTTTACTGCCTTATAGGGATTTGCCTGTTCCTTTAATTGTAGATTCTTAGGAAAATAAACCCATAGTTCTTTTTCCTCCTCTATTTGCGTATCGCTTACCTTTTTAAAATACCAACTCCTATTCCGATAATTTAACCATAATAAATACATCGCTTCTAATAGTTTTAAGTTTAGGTCGTAAGTAAACAATAAAGTGCCTGGGCCGTGCCTTTCATCGTCAAAGTGTTTACCGGTGGTTACAAAAGAGCGCCATTCTTTCAAATCACGCTTATGGCCTTTCAGCGAATCTGTGCTAAAAAAATCCATCACTACGGTAAGGGGATTTAATTGTTCCTTATGGCTAAGTGTTTTGGGATAGTGTTCCCACGGTGCATAATTATCAAAGTACATAGGACTTTTGTTTTTACCAGCCTCCATTAACCGGCAAAACAAAAAAAAGGCACATCTTCGCCGTACCGAACCATAACGCTTTGTACTTTACATTAAAGCAGTTGTTTTGTACATTTACATTTTAACAATACATTTGACCTATGGCAGAAACTTTACATATCGGAAGAAAAATCAGTCGCATTCGTGAACTTAGAGGCATGAAGCAAGAAGCTTTGGCTGCTGAACTTGGTATAAGTCAACAAGCTGTTTCCAAGATTGAGCAAAGTGCAGAAGTTGAAAATGAGGCTTTAGAGAGAATTGCTAAAATTTTAGGGGTAACTGTCGAGGGTCTAAAGCATTTTACCGAAGACTCTGTCTTCAATAATATCAATAACTTTCACGACAATTCAATTCAAAATAACTTTAATCCGATTGAAAAAGTTATCGAACTTTATGAACGTTTGCTTCAAAGTGAGCGTGAAAAGATTGAGCTTCTTAAAAGCCAAAAATAGCGTCAGAAACAAAGCGGACCTGGGCTTTAATTATATTTAGCAAAACTTTAACCCTGAAAATCATGCAGGAAAAAATTAAAAAGATTTTTCAAAATTCAATTCAATTAAGAGGTACTGTATTAAACGAAACCGTTGATGTTGAAAGAAAGATTGATGATTATTTATCAAATTATTTTTGCAAAAATGAACTTGTTGGAAATGAATTGAAAGAAATGCTTTGGAATACAGAAAGAACTACACTTGGAAGCAAAAAAGATATTCTATTCATTTTGTTGAATAGATATGAAAAAACACTTTTAAAAGAGCATCCTATTTTTATTGATACTCTTGAAAGAATAATACCCCATAGAAATATATTTGCTCATTTATCTGTAGATTATTCAAACGATGTACTTGAAAGAGAAAATGTAGAGGTTGTATTTAAGAAATATAATAAAGGAAAACTTGATCCTAAAATATATAGAAAGGAAGATTTAATAAAACTCAAAGCTGATTTTAAAATTATAAATGATTTTTTGGATATTCTATTAACCAGCAAAGCCCCCTAAGTCTTAATGTATGGCCATACATTTCAAACGTCAACGGGGGCTTTGCACTTTTTTTAAAAAATAAGGAGATTTTTAGTCAACCCCCAACACGTATATATAGTTACCTTAATTATTATTATTACGTGATGAGTTCTATTTGGGTCGCTTTCTCGATTTTTTTTCCCGCTTGACATTTTGTATATCGTTAGCTCTATCTTTCGTAATCTTCCCGTTTTCCATCCTAATAACCGTTTTCTCCGCTTCTTCGGGATTACTTGCATAAATGCTATCAGCCCATCTTGTAGAACTTGTGTCAACTTGCCGCAGCAAACGGTACTTTATATCAACTGCTTGTAAACGGTTGTTCTCTGCCCATAAATGACCGCATAAACCTGTACTGATAGCCGTTACAATTAGCAATATCATTCCGACAATAATCCAGCCCTTAGTTTTAAAATCAAATTGGTGTTTAACTTTTACGGGTAGTGCTTTTCGTATGGCCTCCAATATACTCTTTGATTCAGCTAATGTATTTTGGATTTGCCCT
>JABDFM010000051.1 GCA_013286565.1 Bacteroidota bacterium | reverse complement strand
GTTGCCTCGCGTATCTTTTTTACTGATTTAAAGTATTTCAATAGCTTCTCGGCTGATGTTTTGCCGATACCGGGTATCAGCTCCAGTTCGGTGGCCAATGTGCCTTTATCGCGTATTTTGCGGTGAAAAGTGATACCGAAACGGTGTGCTTCATCCCGCAACTGCTGAATGATCTTTAAGGTTTCCGACTTTTTATCGAGATACATCGGGTACTGGTCGCCGGGATAATAGAGTTCTTCCAGTCGCTTCGCGATACCTATCACGGTAACCTGTTTATCAATACCCAGCAGTTTAAGACTTTTTAATGCTGACGACAGTTGCCCTTTACCGCCGTCAATAATGATCAGTTGCGGTAACTCTGTGCCTTCATCCAGCATACGCCGGTAACGCCTATGAACGGCCTCTTCCATCGTAGCAAAATCATTGGGGCCTTCAACCGTTTTTACATTAAAGTGCCGGTAATCTTTTTTGGAAGGTTTGCCATCCCTGAAAACCACGATAGCCGATACCGGGTATTTCCCCTGAAAATTGGAGTTATCAAAACACTCGATATGGCGCGGCAGTTGGTTCATCCGCAGGTCCTTCATCATGGTGGTGAGCAGGCGGTCGGTGCGGATATCCGGGTTTAGTTTTTCGTACTGATCTATTCGTTCTTTTTTAAAGAACTGCACATTTTTGTGCGATAGATCAAGCAGTTTCTTTTTTTCGCCCAGTTTAGGTACGGTAAATTTTATTTTAGGATCATCCACCCCCAATTCAAAAGGTACGATCACCTCTTTTGAATGACTTTCGTATCGTGTCCTGAACTCGGAGATGGCGATAGTAAGCAATTCCTCGTCACTTTCATCCAGTCGTTTTTTTAGCTCGATGGTTTGGGTTTGGATGATAGTGCCGTTCATCACCTTTAGGAAATTGACAAAAGCGTATTTATCATCAGACGCGATATTGAAAACATCCACATCTGTAATGGACGAATTAACTACGGTTGATTTGCTCTGGTAGTTTTCCAGCAGGTCGTTCTTCCTCTTCAACCTATGTGCCAACTCGAAATTAAGGTTGGCCGCCGCACTATCAATGTCAGATTTCAGGTTACGCAGTACCGCGCCGGTTTTACCATTCAGTATATCTGTTATTTCCTCTATATTGTGAGCGTAATCCTCCTCAGTCTGATAATTCTGGCAGGGACCTTTGCAGTTACCTAACTGGTATTCGAGGCACACCTTAAATTTCCCGGCATCAATATTTTGGCGGGTAAGGGCCAGGTTACAGGTACGTAGGGGATAGGTTTCCTTGATCAACCCCAAAATAGCGTGCATCATACTAACAGACGCATAAGGCCCCAGGTATTTCGACCCATCCTTTACGATGCGCCTTGTCCAGAAAATGCGCGGGAAATTTTCGTTTTTGATGATGATCCAGGGATAGGTTTTATCATCCTTCAGCATTACATTATAACGCGGCTGGTGCTTTTTTATCAGGCTGTTTTCCAGCAGCCAGGCATCAACCTCGGTATCAACAATGGTAAAGGTGACCTTGCGTATTTTGGAGACTAAAACCTTTGTTTTAGCATTTACATTGATATCCTTATTGAAATAGGAGTTAACCCGGTTACGCAGGTCCTTAGCCTTACCAATATAGATCAGCTCGTTCTCCGTATCCCAAAACTGGTACACCCCCGGTTTGTGAGGGATATTTTTTAATGCCGCCTTGTGATCGAAGTTGTTCATTGGTTCATTAGTTCACTGGTTCATTGGTGAATAGTCATTAGTCATTCGGGGGTATTAACTTCCACAGCCCTTACAACTTCTACAACCAACCTAAAATCCCAGTTTCTTTTCCACGTCATCAGTGCCCTGCTGCTTCTGGTCATAGAGGCCGCAATCTAAGGTAATGGTGAGCGGGGTTTTGGGTGCGTCAAAATCTACATTCTTTTTAATGCCCAGCGTGGCATCAGCATATACCCGCTTCATATACAGGGCAAAAATAGGCAGAGCGGTATTGGCGCCCTCGCCAAGATAGGTAGAGCGGAAGTGGATGTCGCGATCTTCGCAGCCTGTCCAAACACCGGTAACCAATTGCGGTGTAACGCCTATGAACCAACCGTCAGAGTTATCCTGGGTTGTACCGGTTTTGCCCGCTACGGGGTTCCTGATACCATATTTATAGGTAAGCCTTGAGCCTGTTCCATTTTCTATAACGCCTTTTAGCATATAGGTCATTACGTAAGCGGTTTGCTCGTTCATCACCGGTGCAATTTTAGGCTTGTGGTTATATAATACATTGCCTTTTTTATCCTCTATACGCAAAAGAAAAGTAGGCTCCGTCCAAACGCCGTGGTTGGCAAATACGGAGTAAGCGCCTGTCATATCAAAGACTGTAGCATTAAAAGTACCCAGGCATATAGATGGATATGGCCCCAGGTCGGGACTGGTAACGCCCATTTTTTTGATGAGGTTCATCACGGGTACCGGGCCAACCTGTTTCATTACATAAGCGGTGACATAGTTTTGCGAGAAGGCTAAAGCAGTACGCAGATCGATCAAACCAGGTTTTAAGTCTGATGATGATTGCTTTGGTATCCAGTCGTCCTGCCCCGGAATACTAATGGTGACAGGTACATTATCCACCTTATAGCAGGGCGAGTAGCCATTATCGATGGCTACTGAATAAGTGAAAGGCTTGGCCGTTGAGCCCACCTGCCTGCTGCCTGTTTTTACCTGGTCGTATTTAAAATGATCAAAACTGATACCGCCAACCCATGCTTTGATGTATCCGGTGGTAGGGTCCATGCTCATCATCGCGTTGCGCAGCAAGAACTTGGAATAAACAATGGAATCTATCGGTTTCATGGTTACCGTAGTGTCGCCGTTCCAGGTGAATAGCTGCATTTGGGTAGGCGTATTAAAATCTTTTCTAATATCTTCCGGTGATTTGCCTTGTAGAGTGTCTGATTTGTAACGGTCAGAACGGTGCATACCCTGGTCAAGCAGCAACTTATAATTTTTGATGCTTCTATAAAAATTGAACCCATGCCAGTGCGAATTAAATTGTACCTGCAGCCTGCGCATATATTCGGCCTGGGCCTGCTCAGCATATTGCTGCATAGTGGCGTTAACAGTGGTATAGATCTTCAGACCGTCCCTGTCAAGGTCATAAGGTGTGCCGTCCGCTTTGTATATCGATTCCGCCTCAAATATCTTTTGCACTTCTTTTTTTAATACCGACCTGAAATAAGGTGCAAGCCCTTCGTTGTGATTGATAGGATTGAAATGGAGGCCAAGCGGTTTGGCTTTAAATTCCTCAAGCTGCCCCTCGCTTAAGTAGCCTTGCTTTTCCATCAGGGTAAGTACTACATTGTTGCGGCGGTTCAAGGCATTTTGCGGGTGATTGATGGGCGAGTATATACCCGGCCCGTTGATCATCGCAACCAGCAGCGCGGCCTGGTCGGGCGTCAATTTATCTGGAGTTGTACTGAAATAAGTGCGTGCAGCAGATTTGATACCGAAGGTATTATAAGCCCCAAAGTCAACCGTATTCAGATACATGGTGATAATTTCTTCCTTGGTATAATGCCGCTCCAATTGCACGGCGGTTATCCATTCCCTTAGTTTTTGGGTCATGCGCACTAACTTATTATGCGAACGTTCTGAAAACAGGTTAAGGGCCAACTGCTGTGTAATGGTGCTGCCGCCCTGCTTCCTGAAAATATTCAGGAAAATGATACTGAACAGCCTTTGAAAATCAATACCCGAATGCTGGTAAAAGCGGGCGTCCTCGGTAGCTACCAGCGCGTTGATCACATTAGGGGATATTTCCTTATAAGTTACGCTCGACCTGTTTTGAACGTAGTAGGTGCCCAATATCTGCTTGTCTGACGAGATGATCTCTGATGCCTGGTTACTTTTAGGATTTTCAAGATCGCGGAACGTAGGCAAAGGCCCGAAAGCGCCCAGGTAGGTGGCCAATATCACGATAACTAAGAATACAAAACAAGCGATAAAAAATCGCCATATATACCAGTTATACCTTCTTATATCCTGTTTGCCGAGTTTGGTGATCATTTTTGATTGGTTCAATTATTCATTAGGCTTCAGGGCAAATATATCAACTTTAAAACTTTACAGCCTTCAAACTTTATATATCCCAGGTTGATAAAAGTAATACAGACTAAATTTGTTTGTGAATATTAAATTGTAACTTTAATTATAATTATTTAAAGGATGATGCCAGACGAAGAATTGCCATTGCCCGCAAATGATGGGGGTGGTACCAACTTTCCAGATATTCCAACAAACGACAGGGGGCAATTAGCTCCTCCACCCATTAATGTATTTCCTGATGTTCCTGTCAATGATGTTGGTTTAAAGCTTGATCTGGATTTAACTCCGCCGGATATTTTCCTTGATCTGGATATAAATGACAGAGGTATAGACAGCGAAAGCGCATAGCAACTCACTTTACAATTATATTCATCAGTAAATAGACGCAAATCAAAAATATAGGGGAGTAAAATAAAAAATTCAATGATTTTTTATAATAATCCCATCGTGTGTTATTTAACGCTCTGTTATCATCAATACCTTCCTGCAAGCTTGTAATTTTGATCATATACAGATGAAGTACCCTATTCTCTTTTGAAGTATCAAAAACCGGATCGACAAACAACTTTTTGGGTTGTGTTCCGGGCAGTACATATATCTTGGGTTTTATATTGGGAAAAATAAACAGCAGGCCCAATAGAAAAAAATAAACAATGCCCGCAATAGTGGTAATTAATAAGCTGTCAAAATAAAAATTCTTTTCCCATCTGCTAATTGAAAACGCAACTAAACCTACCAATATCCCGGAAACCAGTTGTAATAAAGAGGTATTTCTATCCAATATCCTGATGCTGGTTTCGATGGAATCGTTAAAAGCTTTTTCGGCTTCTTCAAATATCAATTTAGCATCTTCTTCAGTAAGTTTTTGTTTAAACTTAGGATCAATTTTCCATGGTGGAGCTTTCGGATTTGCCATAGTAATTTTTAATCTAAAGATAATTATTTCTGATAATTTCTTCTTGTCTGCCTAACGAAACTACACTCGAATTTAAAATAGATGAGACATACTTAATCACCGGGTTGCTTGCCCGCTTCTGTCGTGGTATTTTGCTGCTGGCCGTAGGCGCTGCAATCCAGCGTAATGGTCAGTGGATTTTTTGGCGGATCAAAATCAACACTCTGCTTGATCCCTAATGAAGCATCGCCATAAACCTTTTTCATATACAAGGCAAATATGGGCAATGCAGTGTTAGCGCCTTCGCCAAGCGCCAGTGTACGGAAATGTATATCACGGTCTTCGCAGCCTGTCCAAACACCGGTAACCAATTGCGGGGTAATGCCGATGAACCAGCCATCCGAGTTTTTTTGTGTGGTGCCTGTTTTCCCGCCGATTGGATTATTCAACCCATACTTCCCGCGCAAGCGGTAACCTGTGCCTTCGGTAATTACATCTTTTAGCATATAGGTCATTACGTAAGCGGTTTGCTCGTCCATAGCCTGTTCCTTACGGGGTTTGTTTTCATAAAGCAGCGTGCCGTTTTTATCCTCGATACGTAATATATAGGTAGGTTCGGTCCAGATACCATGGTTTGCAAATACAGAATAAGCGCCCGTCATATCATAAACCGAGGCATCAAATACACCGAGGCAAATGGAAGGGTAAGACGGTACATCGCTGGTGATGCCCATCTTTTTTATCAGATCCTGCACCGGTTCAGGGGTTACAAGTTTCATCATGTGGGCGGTTATCCAGTTTTGTGAGTGGGCCAATGCCTGGTATAAAGTTAACTTGCCCTGTTTGGTATCAGGCGATCCGGGGCACCAGGGTGGTCCATAACCTCTTATCGTATCGGGTACATTGTCAACTTCCAAACAAGGCGAATAGCCTCTTTCTATTGCCGCCGCGTAAGTAAAGGGCTTTGCTGTTGAACCTACCTGCCGGGTGCCCATTTTTACCTGGTCGTATTTAAAATGCTCGAAATTGGTACCGCCAACCCAGGCTTTAATGTACCCGGTGGTAGGGTCCATGCTCATCATGGAATTCCTGAGCGTCATTTTACAATATACAATGGAATCGATCGGTTTCATGGTGGTATCAATATCGCCTTTCCAGGTAAAAAGATCCATGCGGGCGGGGGTGTTGAAATCATCCCTGATCTCGTCGTCCGATTTACCCTCTAATTTTAATGATTTGTACCTGTCAGACCGCCGCATCCCCTGGTCTATGATCAGCTTAAAATTGGCGATGTTTTTCCACCGGCTCACATCTTTCCAATGCTCATTGAACTGAGCCTGGAGGTTGCGCATGTATTCGGCCTGGGCATCTTCGGCGTATTGCTGCATGGTGGAGTTGATGGTGGTATATATTTTTATGCCATCGCGGTCAAGGTCGATAGGTGTCCCATCAGCATGAGTGATAGATTTGTCATCGAATATTTTCTGTACATCCCGTTTTAATACCGCCCTAAAGTAAGTTGCCAGCCCCTCATTATGATCTGAGGGATTAAAATCCAATCCCAATGGCCGCTTCTTAAATTCATCGGCCTGGCCCTCACTCAAAAAACCTTCCTGTGCCATGCGGCCCAATACAAAGTTACGGCGGGTAAGCGCCCTGTCAGGATTTTTGATGGGCGAATAAAGATTTGTGCCTTTTACCATTTGTATCAATAGTGCGGCCTGATCGGGGGTAAGCTTATCAGCGGTAGTATTAAAATAGGTATGCGCTGCCGAACTGATACCAAAAGTATTATAAGCGCCAAAGTCGACCTTATTGAGATACATAGTGATGATCTCTTCCTTGGTATAATGCCTTTCCAGTTTAACGGCGATCACCCACTCTTTCATTTTCTGGATAATTCGGCTGAAAATATTGCTGGAATGTTCTGAATAAAGGTTCTTGGCCAACTGTTGGGTAATAGTGCTGCCACCCTGTTTGTTGCCAACCATATTATATAGGAGTATGGTAAACGAACGTTTAAAATCAATGCCGGAATGATCATAAAAATGATTATCCTCGGTAGCTACCAATGCGTGGATAACATTTGGTGATATCTGGTTGTAATTTACCCTTGAACGGTTTTCTACAAAATATTTACCCAAAACTACTTTGTCTTCTGAGATCACCTCGGATGCCAGGTTACTTTTTGGGTTTTCCAGGTCGCGGAATGAGGGCAGTGCGCCAAATACTCCAAATGACGTAAGCAGGATCATCAAAACCAAAAAACAAAAGCAGCCGATAAAAAAACGCCATACATACCAGTTGTATCTTTTTATATCTGCCGGGGTGAGTTTAACGAACATTTCTTTTGGGGATTACACTGATTATTTTTAATGATTACACCGATTGATTTTTTGATTACACTGATTTAATATAACCACTCCAACACTTACAACCTATACAACTAACCTCAATAATTATTCTGATAGAAGTCCATATAGCTGTCCAGTCGTCCTTTGCTGGTTAGTTTATCCAGGTTTTTTTGGGTTATAATGAAAAAGCTGTATTCATCTTTTGGTACTTTCATAATATCCGGCATCAGCGGAATGATGGCGCGTGCATAAGCCTTTACATCGGCTATACTATAAAAACGGCCTACGTAGATCAGTGTGTTATTATCCCCGACGTAGATCAGCTGATGCACGATGGATGAGCCCTGGTAATTGGCCCGGTTAAACTGCCCGATACCAAAACGCGACGAGGCCAGGTTGGTACTGCCGCTAGCTACATTGATCACAAAATAGTAATTAGTGCTATCGCGCATGGAATAGATGGACGGTCCCACTGGTTTTGGCGGTGCGGTTACCTGCGGGGTATTTGCAGCTTGATTTTTTGCAAGCGAATCAATACCCGGAGGTTTAACAGCAATATGACTGGTATCTGTCAGTTTTTTTGTCAGCTGGTCGGCTACTGTTGGTTTGGCTAAGGCGGGCTGATTGGCGACAGGCGGTTTTGCCTCAGTTTTTGGTTCGATCCGTTTCTGGGCCACCTGTAAAGCATAATTGATGGTAGGTTGCTCAGCCACCGGGGTAACTAACGGGATACCGTTAGGCCCATTGTCAACCAATACCACAGGGCGACTGGCCATTTCGGCCTGGTTGGTGCTGATATAGACCAGGTGCTGCTTTACCAATGGAATAATGAGGCGGTCATTAGGATATTTAGTCATGATCGCGTTAAGATCAGCATTGAAAGGATCGAGTTTTTCCAGATGCCCGGATGCCATCGCCCTCAGGTAAGCTATCTGCGCCGACCATTTATTATTAGGGTACTGCTTCATCAGGTCATCGCTGCTGCTTATGGTCAGCTTGTAATCCTTTTTCGAATAGGCATCATAAACCTGGTTATAGAGCGCGTTTAAGGCTGCATCAGCATCATTTAACTTTTTGCCATACTCAGGGTCAATGATCACTTTAGCGAAAGGCGTTTCAGAATAGTTTTTCAGCAACAGGTTTTTGTACTCATCAGATTTTGCCGGGTTATTGGTGCTGTATAAGCGATACAAGTTATAATAGATGGCCGGTTTATCCTGGTTATCCGGGAAACGGGTTAATAGCAGTTGGTAAGTAGCTATCGCCTCTGTGGTATCGCCTAAAATATCCCTGTAAAAATTTGCGATATCAAAATAGGCGTTGTAAACGCGGGTGTTTGATTTGGCAAGCAGATCGGGAGTAAGCGGAAGGTCCTTAATTAACTGCTGCCTGTAACCTGCGGCTGTAGGGACGATTTTGGGCTTATTTGCTGCATCAGTAGGGGCATCCGGGTCTATATTCGTGGAGGTATTCTGGGTAATATTACTGCTGGCCCGGTTACTAATGCGCCAGTTGTCCTCCAGCTTACGGTTACCCCATCTTCGCTTAAAATCTGAGTATCCCTGGCTAATGGCATTTGAATTATAAAAATAAAAACTACTGCCACCGGATGAATTTATCTGCGTTGTTTGCGTATTGGCAAAGGTGGCGCTTCCGGCGCTGCTTGCATCTGCGGCTTGCTGCTGCAATATTTCGCGGTTCACCATTGCATCTATATGTGCGGCCCTTGTTTTATCGTCCAGTTGGGCCAACATTTGCAAGGTGTCTTCCCGCGCGATGATCCCAAACCTATCGGCCAGTATTTGCAGGTTGTCCCCCTTTTTCTTTATGAGCCTATAGCCAGGGTAGGTGGGCGAGAGGTTCATTAGCGTGCTGTCGTAATACTTTTTGGCGCTGATATAATCGGCCCTGGTTTTAAAATAGATTTCGGCCAGGCGCAGGTATGACAGTCCTTTTTGGTTTTGATTTTTGAGGCTATACTTTGTTGATAAGTGATAATTTTTCATCGCGTTATCAATATCCTTATTGGCGAGATAAATCTCACCTATCTGGAAATAGATCTGGTCGATAAATTCTTTGTTGTTCTCCTTTTTTAACATGCTTCTCAGCCTGTCAATGCGGCTAACCTTAATGCCGTTTTGGTTATCGGTTATCCTGATGCTGTTTAACTGGGCATTAAAGGCCATTTCGAAAGAAGCGTTGCTTTTTACGATGCTGGTGTAATTTTTAATAGCATCGGCTGGCTTATTGTTTAGCTCCTGTATCTGGGCCAGGATAAATGTCCATCGCAGGCGCTCCGCTTTATCGTGGCAATAATGCACTGCCTGTTTGCCCATTTCTTCGGCATCGGTATAATCCTGCACATTGATATCGTATTGCAGTTTGGTGGCGTATATATCTGCAATAAAGGTTTTCTTTTTTGGGTTGATATTTTGTATTGCCGAATCGATAGTCAGTTTTGCCTGTGGCAACAGGTTCAGATAAAACATCGACCGTGTTTTCCAGATCATGGCTTCCTGGGTAAGATATTTTTGTTCCGGGAACGAGCGGATCACGTAACTAAAAAACTCTACCGCATCATAATAATCACCTTCTAAATAATCAGCCTTGCCCAAAACCAGGTAAGCATCGCCAAGATAATGGCTTTGCTCTTTAAGGTTGATCACCTTATTGGCTTTCTCCTTGGCATCCTCTATGTCCTTATCGGGCGCGCTGCTTTTGGCAGTGGTATCCTGGTAAACGCTTAATATCTCATTGTACGAGTCTATATAGGATAGGGCATAGGCTTCCTGCTTTTTACGTAACAACTCGTTGGCGTTGAACAGAATATTGTAGTGGGCCGTCAAATTTTGCAGGCCGCGGTTAACTGCGCTCTTTTTTTCGAGCGAGCATCCTGCCAGCAACAGCACAGAAATCAGGAAGAATATTCGTTTTAATACGGAAGTTTCAGAAATACGCCTCAAAATAAAACCACAGTTTAGAAAAGCCTTGCTAATTTAGCAAATAACTTGAGTTCGGTAGAAAATTAGTTTTTCCACATTGAAAAATTACCCCGTGTCGACTCACCCCCAGCCCCCTCTCTGCTACGCAAAGAGGGGGAGCAAAGAAGGAATTTTTTAAAAGAACCCTCTTTGCTTAGCAGAGAGGGTGGTCGAGCGAAGCGATGACCGGGTGAGTCAACCCTGCGCTTTAATTAGCAATAGCTCTGATAAAATCAATAAATTTGCACATGGCTAAAAATGAACCGGATGAAAATGAAAACCAATCGATGAATGCGTATGCAAAATACAGCGCTGTCGGTTTCCAGATGATCGCCATTATCGGCATATTCACCTATGCAGGGTATAAAATTGATCAATCGGCCCATCACAGTGTGCAATGGGTTACAGCTACCCTTGCGCTTATTGGCGTTTTTATATCTTTGTACATTGTTATTAAATCGCTCAAAAGCTAAGCCGGGCAAAATATATCCTAAATGAAAATTTCACAATCTATTATTACATTCCTGTTGTTTACTATCCTGATTGCTGCAGCGCCGATAGCGCTTCAATATACCGGCAATACCACTTTGCTCGATCATGAGTTTTGGACGCTGTTCCCGTTTATTTCGGTGCTTACTTTTTTAGTTTTGGTGATGATGCTGGTTACTTATCAAAAAAAGAAGGAGTATTTCGCACAGGCTTTTTTGGGTGGTACAACCCTCAAAATATTGATTACAATGATATTTATCTTCATTTTATTGCGAAATAATAAGGTAAATAAGCTGGTTTTTATGGCCGATTTTCTTTACATATATTTATTAAATACGGCCTTTGAAGTTTATATTTTGTTACGTAACTTGCGGCACGAAAATTTAAGGTAGAAAACTTCATTTAGATGATAAACAGCTCGATTTTGAACTTAAAACTTTTTAGAATTTCTTTGATTTGTGCGTTTTTTTTACTCGCAAGCATATTTCCGAAATCAGGTTTTAGTCAGGAAAATGCCCCTGGAGGTAAAGAAAAGAAGTTTGATCCGACTACTGTGATCATGGAGCATATTGGTGACTCGCATTTTTGGCCGTTCACCTTTCCTTTTGTAAAAGAAAAACTGATCCCCCTTCCTGTTATTCTTTATACCGATAAAGGGTTAGAAATTTTCTCGTCGGGCCATTTGATGGATGGGGCCACTTACCAGGGATCATACCACAGTTACAAACTGGAAGAAAATAAGATAAAGGTAGTTGATGCCTCCGGGAATATAGATACTACCGTTAGGGCGCTGGATTTTTCAATTACCCGCAACGTGATCAGCATGATGCTAACCGCTGCTTTACTGCTCATCGTATTTTTGAACGTATCAGCAGCTTATAGAAAACGCGAAGGTAAAGCGCCAAAAGGGTTGCAATCATTTATGGAGCCACTTGTATTGTTCGTTCGTGATGATATCGCCTTGCCTAACCTGGGTGCTAAATACCCAAAGTACATGTCACTGTTGCTGACGATCTTTTTCTTTATCTTAATTAATAACCTCTTTGGTATCATTCCATTTTTCCCCGGTAGTTATAACCTTACCGGTAATATAGCGGTAACGGCTATGCTTGCCGTTGTGATATTATTTACGGTGAACCTGAACGCAAACAAGCATTACTGGAAGCATATTTTTATGCCGAACCCATGGTGGTTGTTCCCGATCATGATCCCGGTGGAAATAGTTTCGATATTCTCAAAGCCAATAGCTTTAATGATACGTTTGTTCGCTAACATTACTGCTGGCCACATCGTTATCCTGAGTTTGATATCACTTATATTTATTTTTCAATCGCTTGCTATTGCGCCTGTTTCTATCATATTTGTAGTGTTTATGGACATGATAGAATTGCTGGTAGCATTTCTGCAAGCGTACATTTTTACACTGTTATCCGCGCTGTTCATCGGTATGGCTATCGAAGAACACCACTAATAATTTGCAATTAATATCTATTAATATATACACGTTTAAAATTAAATCAAAATGACTGGAATGATTGGAATGGTTTTAGCCCAGGCTACAGCCGCAATGCACGGAAGTGTTGGCCCGATTGGCGCAGGTTTAGCTGCAATTGGTGCTGGTATCGGTATTGGCCAGATTGGTGGTAAAGCCGTTGAAGGTATTGCCCGCCAACCTGAAGCTGTTGGTAAGATCCAGCTGAACATGATCATCGCTGCTGCACTTGTTGAAGGTGTTGCACTTTTCGCGGTGGTAGTTGCCCTATTAGGTAACAACTAAAAAAAACAACAGCCCGGGGCGGTTGGCCCTGGGAATTGTTTTAAACAAGAATTATTAAAAAAGTACTTTTATAAATTATGGATTTAGTAACCCCCGCAATTGGTTTAGTTTTTTGGGCAACGATTTGCTTTGGCATATTGTTGTTTATCCTCGGTAAATTTGCATGGAAACCTATCCTTGCAGCTGTTGACGAACGTGAAAAATCAATCGAAAGCGCACTTTCAAGGGCTGAAGCAGCTAAAGAAGAAATGGCCCGCTTAACCAGCGAGAATGAAGACCTGCTAAAACAGGCACGTGCCGAGCGCGACCTTATCTTACGCGAAGCCAAACAATTAAAAGATCACATCATCAGCGAAGCCAAAGAAACTGCCAATGTAGAAGGCACTCGCATGATAGAGCGCGCACGTCTGGAAATAGACAACCAAAAGGCATTAGCTATGGCTGATGTGAAAAACCAGGTAGCTACCCTATCAATAAATATCGCTGAAAAAATATTGCGCAAGCAGTTTGAAGATCAGCACAAACAAGACCAATTAGTAGCCGACCTTTTAAAAGAAGTGAAGCTTAAATAATATCGGATTTCGAATTTGCAATTTCGGATTTATAAAACCGAAATTGTTTACGGAACCGGGCAAATAAAAAAATTCGAAATCGAACATCCGAAATTCGAAATAAAAAAGATATGTCTGAAACAACAGTTGCAACCAGGTACGCCAAATCGATCATTGATCTTGCGGAGGAAAATAAAGTCCTCGAAGTGATCAAAAAAGATATGGAGCTTTTCGCGCAAACATTAAGGGCCAATCACGAACTGCAGGCGGTTTTAGCCAATCCTATTATTGGCCACGCCAAAAAGATCAGGATACTGGAAGCCGTTTTTGGTGATAAGATCAATAAGGTGACCGATTCTTTTTTTAAGATCATGGTGAATAAAAGCCGCGCAGAGATCTTATATGCCACCTCGAAGGAGTTTATCAACCAGTACAATATCATTAAGCATATTGACAGGGCCTACGTGGTATCAGCAACACCTTTGTCTGAAGAGAACAAGAAAAAGATCATCGCTGAATTAAAAGCAGCTACCGGTGGCAGCATCGAACTGCATACCAAAGTAGATGAAAGCCTGATAGGCGGCTTTGTATTGACCATAGGCGACAGGCAGGTGGATACAAGCATATCAAGCAGTTTAAACAGGTTAAAACAGGATTTTGCCCACGGCATCAATCAATAATTAAAAACAAAACGCTAAATAAATAAAAAATGGCAGAGGTTAGACCAGACGAAGTATCAGCAATTTTGCGTCAGCAACTATCGGGCTTCAAGTCGGAATCTGAATTAGAAGAAGTAGGTACCGTATTACAGGTGGGCGATGGTATTGCCCGCGTTTACGGCTTAACTAAAGTGCAATCAGGCGAACTGGTTGAATTTGAAAAAGGCTTACAGGGAATCGTATTGAACCTGGAAGAAGATAACGTGGGTGTGGTATTGCTGGGGCAGTCGGAAGGTGTGAAAGAAGGTGATACTATTAAACGTACCAAAAAGATCGCCTCGATCAATGTAGGCGATGGCATGCTTGGCCGTGTGGTAAACACGCTGGGCGTTCCAATTGATGGTAAAGGCCCTATCACCGGTAAAACTTACGAGATGCCTCTGGAGCGTAAAGCACCGGGTGTAATTTATCGTCAGCCGGTAACCGAGCCTTTGCAAACAGGTATCAAAGCGATCGACGCGATGATCCCTATCGGTCGTGGCCAACGTGAGTTGGTGATCGGCGACCGCCAGACCGGTAAAACGGCTGTTTGTATCGATACCATTATCAATCAAAAAGAATTTTATGCAGCCGGTCAGCCGGTGTTGTGTATCTATGTAGCCTGCGGGCAAAAAGCTTCAACCGTTGCGAACATCGTTCGTACGCTGGAAGAAAATGGCGCCATGGCTTATACAGTGGTAGTTTCTGCATCTGCTGCAGAACCTGCTCCAATGCAGTTTTACGCACCATTTGCCGGTGCTGCTATCGGTGAGTTTTTCCGCGATACAGGTCGCCCTGCTTTGATCATCTATGATGACTTATCAAAACAAGCTGTTGCTTACCGCGAGGTATCTTTATTATTGCGTCGTCCACCGGGCCGTGAGGCTTATCCGGGTGACGTGTTTTACCTGCACAGCCGTTTGTTAGAGCGTGCTGCTAAGATCAGCCAGAATGATGAAATAGCCCAGGCTATGAATGATTTGCCTGAATCTATCAGGAAGATCGTAAAAGGCGGTGGTTCATTAACCGCGCTGCCGATCATCGAGACACAGGCAGGTGACGTATCGGCTTATATCCCAACCAACGTAATTTCTATTACTGACGGACAGATATTTTTGGAGCTGAACTTGTTTAACGCGGGTGTTCGCCCGGCCATTAACGTAGGTATCTCGGTATCACGTGTGGGTGGTAACGCGCAGATCAAATCCATGAAGAAAGTTGCAGGTACTTTGAAACTTGACCAGGCGCAGTTCCGCGAGCTGGAAGCTTTCTCAAAGTTTGGTTCTGATTTGGACGCATCAACCAAAAGTGTGATCGACAAAGGTGCACGTAACGTTGAGATATTAAAACAAGGTCAATATTCGCCGGTAACGGTTGAAAAGCAGGTGGCTATTGTGTATGCAGGTACTAAAAACCTGATGCGTAATGTACCTGTGAACAAGATCAGGGAATTTGAAAGTGAATATACTACACAGTTAGAAATGCGTCATCCTGAAACACTGGCTGCTTTAAAAGCCGGTAAACTGGACGACCAGATCACAGGCGTACTGGAAACAGTAGCAAAAGAACTGGCAGGGAAATATTAGTTTTTAGTAGCAGTGGCAGTAGCAGTTTTTTAGTGCTACTGCACCTGCCTCTTGATACTCAAAAAAGCAAATGGCTAATTTAAAAGAAGTAAGAAACAGGATCGTATCG
Source organism: Bacteroidota bacterium (assembly GCA_013286565.1). Lineage (GTDB taxonomy): Bacteria > Bacteroidota > Bacteroidia > Sphingobacteriales > Sphingobacteriaceae > Mucilaginibacter. The sequence goes on along the minus strand of JABDFM010000051.1, from coordinate 9,134 downwards.
GTAAGCTCAACGCAGCAGATCACCAAGGCTATGAAAATGGTTTCGGCGGCTAAGCTGAAGCGTGCTACAAATGCTATTGTACAGTTGCGCCCTTATGCTGAAAAACTGAAAGACATCCTGGCTAACCTTTCGGCAAGTTTGGAAGACGATACGTCTCCATTTTTGCAGGATCGCGAGCCTAATAAGGTGTTGGTTATAGTGGTTTCGTCGAACCGTGGTTTGGCTGGCGCTTTTAATGCCAACGTGATCAAAACAGCCAATAACCTGATCGCTGAAAAATATAGTGCTCAGTTAAAGGCAGGTAATGTTTCTATCGTTGGAATTGGCAAAAAAGGGCAGGAGTATTACCAGAGGCGTAAGTATAACGTGATAGGCAACAACAACGAACTTTATTCGGACCTTAACTTTATCAATGTATCCCATGTAACGGAGAGCATTATGCAGGGATTTTTAAAGGGCGAGTATGACCGTGTTGAACTGGTATATAACCGTTTTAAAAATGCTGTTGTTCAGTTTTTGACTGTTGAACAGTTGTTACCTGTACCCAAAGCGGAGAAAAAACAGGAAGCTAATACCCACCTGGTAGATTATATCCTTGAGCCTTCGCAGGAAGAGATCGTGGAGCAATTGATCCCTAAAAATATTAAGTTACAGGTATACAAAGCGGTTTTAGATTCGTATGCTTCTGAACATGGCGCACGTATGACGGCTATGGACAAGGCAACTGATAACGCTGGCGAACTCATAAAAGCGCTTAAATTATCATATAACCAGGCCCGCCAGGCAGCCATCACCACCGAGCTTACCGAAATTGTAAGCGGCGCGGCGGCATTGTCGGCAAACTAAAAGCCTCACCTAATCCTCTCCAAAGGAGAGGACTTTAAGACTAAAAATATTGTAAGGCTTCTCTGAAAAGAGGAGCTTTTTTTGTTTCTATACATGTTTAAAATGTAAAAGTATTCATCAATTTTCGGGAAACATTTATATTTTTGTCGAAACATTAATTCCTTTAAGAATATGAGCACAATAGAGAACGCAAACGACGAACGCCACTATATATTAATAACTGCAGCTATTTTTATTGGCTTGACAGGAGTGTACATCCGTTTTCTTGGGGATGCACCCTATTATAACTGGATAGCCAATACCGTATTAATTGCCGGTGTAGCTGTTGCCTTAAAGGGCGTATTTTCAATTTTAAAATAATTGTACCAGGATATTGATCAAGAAAGCGCCCTGGATTTCCAGGACGCTTTTTTTATGCCGTAAATTTTGTGTAGTAGCCTGCATTAAGTTTTTGTTAAATACGCACTTGGCTCAAAAGCAATGCTTATTTTTGAACTGCTTATTCCCGGTTTACCATGAAACAAAAACTTTTTCTCAGTACCCTCATCATTTTTATAGCCGCCTTGCAGGTGCAGGCACAGCTCCCCGGCAAAATAGAACATACCGGGCAGGTGCTTTTACCCAATGGCTGGAAACTGAGCCCGGCTGGTACGGCCTTGCCTTTAGGCGATCTGCCATTGAATATGCAGTTATCTGCCTCAGGCAGATTACTGGCTGTAACTAACAACGGGCAAAGCACGCAATCCATTCAACTGATCGACCCAAAAAATGAAAAGCTGCTGGATGAAAAGATAGTAAGCAAACTGTGGTACGGCCTGGCTTTTAGTCGCGACGAAAAAACGCTATATGCTTCGGGCGGAAATGACAACTGTATATTGGCTTTCCATATAGAAGGGGATAAAATAGGCGCTGCGGATACCATCAAATTAGGCCCGCACTCCTGGCCAACAAACAAAATAAGTCCTACCGGATTAGCGGTAAATAAAAGCAATAGGCTGCTTTATACCGTAACCAAAGAGGATAGCGCCTTGTATGTTGCTGATATTCAAACTCATAAAATTATAAAGCGATTAAGGCTGCCTGCCGAGGCTTATAGTTGCATCCTGTCGCCTGATGAAAAGAGTTTATACATTTCTATTTGGGGTGATGAAAGGGTAGTGGTCTATAACACCGCGTCGCAAAGTATTACCAAAAAAATAAAAACTGGCAGTCACCCTAACGAACTGCTGCTGAATAAAAAAGGGACTTACTTATTTGTTGCTAATGCCAATGATAATTCGGTTTCCATTATCAATACCCTTACCGGTAAAATAATTGAAACGGTAGCTACCGCATTGTACCCCACAAAATTGACCGGCTCAACTACCAACGGGCTAGCCCTGTCCCCTGATGAAAAAACGCTTTATATTGCGAACGCGGATAATAATTGCCTGGCGGTATTTGATGTATCCAAACCCGGCAATAGCCATAGTTTGGGTTTTATCCCGGTGGGCTGGTACCCGACTAATGTAAAAACCATCGGCGATAAGGTATTGGTAAGTAACGGTAAAGGCTTTACCTCTATGGCAAACCCACTTGGCCCGCAGCCTGTAAAAAAAGTCGACAATAGCGGTTATCGAAAGGGTGCCGTAAACAGCAAGGAGCAATACATCGGCGGATTATTTAAAGGCACTTTATCCTTTATCAAAGTGCCGCAGGAAGCACAACTTAAAACATACACCAAACAGGTGTATGCCAATACGCCCTTTACTGACAAGAAAACAATTTTGGCTGATGGCGAAGCAGGCAACCCGATCCCACGCAGGTTGGGTGAAAAATCGCCTATAAAGCACGTGTTTTATATCATCAAAGAAAATCGCACGTACGACCAGGTTTTGGGCGATCTGCCGCAGGGTAATGGCGATACCTCGTTGTGTATCTTTGGGTGGCATGTTACACCTAACCATCATGCTATAGTGAGCGACTTTGTTTTGTTGGATAACTTTTATGTAGACGCGGAAGTAAGCGCCGATGGTCACAACTGGAGCACTGCCGCTTATGCAACCGACTTTATTGAAAAAACCTGGCCCACCAGTTATGGTAACCGGGGCGGTAATTATGACTCAGAAGGCACACGCCGGGCCGGTGATCCGCGCGATGGTTATATCTGGGATTATTGCAAACGTGCTGGTGTAAGTTACCGCACCTATGGCGAATTTGCCGACGATTACAAACCCAATATTAAAGTATTGGAAGGGCATTATTGTGTGCCATCGCCCAGTTTTGATCTGGATATTAAAGATGTAAAACGGGTGGAAATATGGGCGCATGATTTTGATTCGCTGGCAGCTATTAACGCGGTGCCGCAGTTCAATACTATCCGCATATCCAATGACCATACCAGCGGCCAGCACAAGGGCGCCATATCGCCGATTGCCGCTGTGGGTGATAATGACTTGGCCATCGGGCAGTTTTTGGAGCACCTTTCAAAAAGCCCTTTATGGAAGGAATCCGTGGTGTTTATCTTGGAGGATGATGCCCAAAACGGCCCCGACCATGTGGATGCCCACCGCTCGCCTGTAGAAGTGGCCGGGCCTTATGTAAAGCGCAATGCAGTGATCCACGATATGTATTCCACCTCCGGGGTGTTGCGGACAATTGAGTTGATACTCGGCCTGCCGCCTATGAGCCAGTACGATGCAGCTGCCTTGCCGATGTATGATTGTTTTACCAGTCAACCTGATTTTAGTCCGTACACAGCCAAACCAGCCCAGGTTGACCTGGAACAACGTAATGTAGCCGATAATGCAAGCAGCAGACGTTCGCAATTTTTCAACCTCGCTAAAGAGGATAAAGTGCCCGACCTTGACATGAACCAGGTGATATGGAAGTATGTTAAAGGCGAAAATTCTGAAATGCCCGCGCCAAAGCGCAGTGCATTTGTGATTTTGGAGAAGAAAAAGAAGGATGCTGATGATTGAAAGCCCTATCGCTTATTTGACTTACCCGGTCTTTTCCGCTAGCCAGCGGATCGACCACCCTCTCTACGGCAAGCCGTAAAGAGGGTTATTTTTTATCTTTGTCTTCATCTTTTTTCTTCACCCTCTTTCCGCTGGCTAGCGGAGAGAGGGGTGAGTCAACTGTGTGATTTTACTAAATAACATGCTATGGGCATGGTAACAGATAACCCCAAACAAGCTTCAATTTTATTGGTTACTATATTGAATTTGTTTTGAAAAAAATACTGTAATTTGGATATGCCAAAAATACCTGTGCCGATTAAAATAACAGACCTCATGACCACCATTGAAAACGATTTTTTAAAAGTATCCATCCGTAATAAAGGGGGCGAAATGACCTCGATCTATAACAAGGTTTCGGGTGTGGAGCACCTTTGGCAAGGCGACCCTAATATATGGCCCTGGCATGCGCCAAACCTGTTTCCCGTTGTGGGGGGATTGATCGATAACCAGCTTTTGGTTAATGGTAAAGCTTATAAAATGGAACGGCATGGGTTCACCCGGCAGTCGGAGTTATTGCTCATCGAATCGAACGAGATATCAGCCAGGTTCTCGCTGCCAAGTTCAGATCATACCTTCAAAGTTTATCCTTACAAGTTCGATTTCCAGATACATTATGACCTGATCGAAAATGCGCTGCGGGTTACCTATAAAGTAATCAACCATGAGCGGGACCCCATATATTTTTCGGTAGGCGGGCACCCTGCATTTAATGTGCCATTCAAAACAGGCGAAAACTACGAAGATTACTACCTGGAGTTTGAGGTTGAAGAAAAGCTGGAGAGGCACCTGCTATCGCCAGAAGGTTTTTTTACCGGCGAAACCCAGCCTGTGCAATTAGATGGGAAGAAACTGCATTTAACAAGGGATATGTTTATCCAGGATGCCTGGGTGTTTAAGAAACCACGTTCGCGCGAGGTAACGATCAGGAGTGATAAACATGACCAGACTATTTCCGTTGAGTTTCCGCATTTCAGTTACTTGGGGATATGGGCCAAACCAGGAGCAGATTTCCTGTGCATTGAGCCCTGGCTGGGATGTGCTGATACTGTGGGCAAACATGTTGATATCAGTAAGAAAGAGGCTATACAGCACCTTAAATACGGGCATGTTTTTGAAGCATCTTTTTATATCAGCATTTAATATAAATTTTTTAATTCCACTCGTCATTGACGGTGCTTTTTTAATTTATTTTCACTTTACCTGCAACCTTTTCCCTATATCAGCGTCTCATTGTAAAACAATTCAACCATGAAATTATTGACCAGGTTTTTTATGACTGCTGTCCTGTTATCAGGACCGGCCTATGTCTTTGCTAATTCGCATACTACTACTACCAAAATAACTACATACAGAACAGAAGATCGACATCTTTCTGGCTTCAACGCGGTTAATTTGGCTGGCTCTTTTGATGTTTTCATTACACAGGGTTCAACCGAATCCGTGAAGGTGGAAGCTCCTGATGATGTGATCGGTCGTATTATGACCGAAGTAAATGGCGGGGTACTGAAAATTTATAACAAGCATGATGATGGGTTTCATTGGGGCGACTGGTTTGGAAGTCATCATAAAAAAATAGCGATATATGTGACCGCGAAAGATATCAACAGCATCAATATTTCCGGCTCGGGAGATGTGTCTTTTAAAGAGGGGATCACCACCAATACATTGAAGATCAGGGTAACAGGATCAGGTGATATGGTTGGAAAAGTTAATGTAAAAACATTGGAAAGCAGCATCTCCGGCTCTGGTGATGTTAAACTTTCGGGCCGTGCAGATAACTCGACCGTGAGCGTTGTTGGCTCGGGTGATTTTACCGCTCGCAGCATGGTAACCATCAATACCGCGGTTCGTGTTACAGGTTCAGGCGATGCCGATATTAATGCCAGCAATAAAGTGGAAGCTTCCGTATCGGGCTCAGGCGATATCCGTTATACTGGCGGCGCTAAAAATATTTCTACCTCGAAATCGGGGAGCGGGGATATTGAGCGGGATTAAATCTATTTATTTGTAGAGACGCTATCTTATCAAACTCCATTTAGGCGGCTCCATAGGAGCCTTTTTTAATAGTATGGCTTATTTTCTATAAACAGGAGACTCCGATGGAGTCCAATGCACATTTTATCAAATAAATACTGGCTCCATAGGAGCACCCTGTTTATAGGATGACATATATCTCGTGTTCAGGCTCCATCGGAGCCTCCCTCTGCAATGGTTATACACTTTGATTTATTTTAATGTGTCTGGCCTGAATAACGTGTTTGCATTGATAGCATTTCAGCGAATAATTGTAATTTTACGCGCCAAATGCATCTTTATGATCAAAAAAATCTACCTATTTGTTTTTGTTTCTTTGATTACTGTTTCTGCTGCTTTCGCGCAGCTAAAAACAAATACACGCGATACGGTTCGGTTAACAACTACATCGCATACCGCAGATAAACCCACTACACTCGATATTCATTTTAATGGGTTTGCTTTTTTAGACGACCATGAATACGATGCCCTGGTGCCTTTACGGAAAACCATTTCGGGTACACGCACAGCTGTAGATGTTGGTTTTAACCCCGATAGCTTAAATCACTTTATAGTGGGTGTGAATGCTTTACATGAGTTTGGCGGGAAACCTTATTTTTTGACAGCTAACCCGGTTGCTTACTATAATTTTGCTAATGCAAACTGGATGTTTTATGCAGGCGAGTTTCCCCGCCAGGGTTTACTGACCCAATACCCACGGGCACTCTTAAACGACACCTTGATCTATTACAGGCCAAACGTGGAGGGTTTACTCCTGTCTAATCATGGTAAACATGGTTATGAGACCGGTTGGATCGATTGGGTGAGCCGTCAAACAGCCACTGAACGGAACCAGTTTTTAGCAGGATTTTTAGGAAAATTGATGCCCGATCCTACAGGTTCGTTCTATGTATCTCATTTTGTATTGTTTATGCATGATGCCGGCACCAAGCCGCTGCAACCCAACAGCCCGATTGAGGACAATGGAGGGGCGCAAGTGAGATTGGGGCTTGATTTGACCCATAAACAAACGCTATTTGATTCACTATCATTTGAAGTTGGCGCCATGGCCTCGGCCCACAGAGTGCGCAGTGAGTTCAATTTTATATACTCTAAAGGTTTTGTGGCCAGCTTTTATGTGGCCTATAAAGCTTTTTCGTTGTATGATGAATTTTATAGAGGCCAGCCTAATTATATTATTTATGGTGACCCTTTTTATGTAAAAACCATCTATAACAGGCTTGATGCTTCTTATAACGCTTTTGTCTATAAGCGCTTAAAAGGGACATTCATGTTTAGCTTCCATCAATCACCTGGTCATCCGGGTGATCTTTCAGAAGTGTTCAGAGTGGTTTATGATATTGGCAGGGTAAAAATCGCCCAGTTTGCCGGAAATTAGTAAAAGCCTTATTCGATTGTTAAGCTGATGATCCGGCTGTTCTTGCTGCCCGCAAAAGGGTCGGTGATGAGGGAAAAGAGCAGGGTATATTTGCCTTTTTGCACCGGGCCCGCTAATGTAAATTTGTAATGTGTGCTTTGAGCAGGGTTTAAGGCCAATTGATGAAAATCGTCGCCCGATTCCTGCACGCCAATAAGGTCTGTCCCCTTAAACAAACAAGCTTCCAACGCCACCTGGTGTTCATAGCCTGTGTTACCGAAATTTATTGGGTAAGCATATGGGTTTGTTATTGTTAGGTCGATAATTATTTTTTGCCCTGAGGTTGCTTTTATATTTGGGGTGACGGTTGCTATCTTCACTTTTTGATAAGTACGCAGGTTATTTACCCACCCGCCATACCATAGGCCGCCGCTTGTATTCAGCGTATCGGTGGTAACTTTCTTAACAGGGATCTTTACCAGGTAATAAACCTTTTTGTGCTGCATACTATCCTCTATGGGCCATATATCAAATTGGGTGAGGCGGTAATATCTTTCGTCGTAAGCGAAACCTTTGGTGGTATTATTATAAAAATCGTATTTAGAGGCATCTTGGAAACCATTATTCATCATCAAATAATTGTCCCCGACTTTTTGATGGATCACCTGCGCCCATTCCTTAAAACCATATAAACTTTTTACCTGGCCTATTTTCCTGATCAATGGCGAGCCCGTAATGATCAGTACCCTGATGAGCACGATAAAAACCAGGTTTGCAATAGCCAGCCTTGCGAACCATACCCGCCTGTTATCAGCTTGTTTAAAATAGATCAGCGCTAGCATGGTCAGCGGCGCGAATGCGATCAGTGTCCATTGCGGCTGCACCTCGCCTTTTATACTGCTGATGAGGAAGAATGCGAACGTGCCAATGCAGTTTACCATTAAGCAGCGGATGAAGGCGTCTTTGATACGGGTTTTGAAAGCAGTGTAAAACAGGAACCAGCCAATTAAAGGGCCGGCCATTAATAACTGACCCGGGAAATAAGTATAGGTTTGAGAAAACTGGTAATGATCGGACGATTGCTCAAATAAATGATAGTTGATGGACGGGTAACCATGATTGACCTGCCATAATATATGCGGAATAAAAAGCGCGACCGAAAGTAAAACAATGACCCATAGCGACCTGCGTTTAAGCAAACCTATGTTGGATAAAATGGTAAACCCGATAAGCAGTATCCCGTGATATTTGCTGTAAAGCAGGCAGGCGATGACTACTGCTAATAACAGCGCCCATTTGAGATGATCCTCTTTTAAATATTTTTGATAGACAAAATAGAACAGTACAGTAAACAAAAACAAAGGGGCATCGGGCGTGGTAGTAAAGCCGTAAATATGAAAAATGAATATCCCGGATACGGTGAGGATAAACCATTTAGCCTGGATCTGGTATTTTTTAACGATCATCCATAGCACGTATAAGGATACGGTGCTCGAAATAACCGTCATTAAACGCAGGCCAAATTCATTATGAACCAGGCTGTCGCCGATGAGGATAAAGATAGCCACCATAGGGGGGTGGTCAAAATAACCCCAATCTAAAAAACGCGAATAAAGCCAGTAATAAGCTTCGTCGGCATGGATCTCTAAGGTGTAAGCCTGTACCGCGTTTAAAATTGTCCAGCATAGCAAAAAATACCAGATAGCTTTATCTGATTGTGCTTTACCAGTTGAGGGGCTATTTGAATGGGACAACTGCATTCATGATAAATTGATCGGCCAAATCTAATCAAATAAATTAGCAGCCCCCTCTAAATCTCCCCCGGTAGGGGAGACTTTTTTAATCATCTTAAGGACTTGTTCTTTATTGGGGCAAAGCAAAAGCTACATACGCAT
>JABDFM010000050.1 GCA_013286565.1 Bacteroidota bacterium | reverse complement strand
TAAGCGATCAAGCCATTTATTTCATTATCAACCCAAACTGGTTTATCTTTCAAAACTTCATAAAATATTTTTTCCAGGCCGGAATAATTATGAGCTTTTTCATTTTACTGATCAGTATTGCCGTTTAAAACCGCAGTGGGTTAAAGGTAAACGGATACTGACCATCCACGATCTTAATCCTATCCACGAAAAATCTAAGCCTAAACATAAAATAGATGCTTATTTAAAAAAACTAAAAGGATATATTGCGGTATGCGACAGGATAGTTGCCATATCAAATTTCGTAGCTGCCGATATTGTTAGCTATTTCCCTGAGGCAAAAAACAAAATAAAAGTGATCTATAACGGGGCAGACAATTTAACATTGCCAGATGGGCACGAGCCTGTATATAAACCCGGCAAGCCATTTTTATTTACGATAGGCATTGTCTCCTCAAAAAAGAACTTTCATGTATTGCCCGCGCTTTTGCAGGGTAATGATATGGAGCTGGTTATTTCGGGTATCGAAACACCCTATAAGAACGAGATAATAGAAGAGGCCAAAAAATATGGCTGCGAAGACCGTGTATTTATAACCGGGCCCATTAGCGAAGCGGATAAGGCCTGGTACTACCAAAATTGCGAGGCTTTAGTTTTCCCATCCTTAGCCGAGGGCTTTGGATTGCCGGTTATCGAGGCCATGCACTTTGGCAAACCGGTTTTTTTATCCAAATACACCTCCCTGCCCGAGATTGGGGGCAACCTGGCTTATTATTTTGATAATTTTGAACCAGAACATATGCAGGATATTTTATCAAGCGGACTGGATGATTTCAGGAAAAACAATAAGGCCGACGAGCTAATGGCCTATGCTGAGCAGTTTAACTGGGATCATACAGCGCAGCAATATTTAGCCTTGTACCATGAGTGCCTTGGTGATACCCCTAAATAATGATGCAAATGAAAGTTGCCGGATTTACATTTATAAGGAACGCTGTAAAAAATGATTACCCCATTGTAGAAGCGATCAACTCCATACTGCCGGTATGTGATGAATTTGTAGTTGCCCTCGGTAAAAGTGAAGATGAGACTGACGAACTGATCAAATCTATAAAATCGCCGAAGATCAGGATAATTTATACCGATTGGGATAATTCCTTAAAAGAGGGCGGAAGGGTATTCGCCACAGAAACAAACAAGGCAATGGCAGCCATATCCCCTGATGCCGATTGGGCCTTTTACATACAGGGTGATGAATGTGTGCACGAAAAGTATCTTACATTGATCAAAAAAGAGATGAAAGACTGCCTCAATGATAAAAAGATTGAAGGATTGCTCTTCAAGTACATGCATTTTTATGGCTCTTATGATTATTACAGCCATTCGCGGCGTTGGTACAGGCGCGAGATACGGATCGTCCGAAACAACGGCCACATACATTCCTACAGGGATGCCCAGGGTTTTAGATGGGACCACAGGAAGTTAAATGTAAAACTGATTGATGCCTATATTTATCATTACGGCTGGGTAAAACCACCCAAAGGCCTGGTTAGGAAAGGCCAGAATTTTAATCAATTCTACCATCCTGACGCATTTATTGACGAAAATGTAATAGAAACCTACCAGTTTGATTACGGCAATGCCGACATGCTTTTGGTCTTTAAAGATACACATCCGGCTGTGATGCAAAACCGGATAAAAGCGATGAACTGGCAATTAGATATCGATCTGAAAAAGGCCAGAAAGAAAATGACCACAAGGCGGAAGATACTGGAGAAAATTGAAAATATAACTGGGTGGCGTATAGGAGAATATAAAAACTACAAGATTGTAAAATAGGGTTCTCCCAGTTAGTTTTTATCGCCTTTACTTTTACGAAAGGAGCTTTTAATTTGTCTGAACATAAACCGCAACCAGGTTTTTAAGCCGAAATTTTGTAATATCAGCTTAGATTTATCTTTTTCAAATGGCTCATCCACCACGGTAGCTGATATACCGGTATGGTTATAATTGGCGATGATCAGATCGTGATATACAAAATGAAGATCCTTGTCCTTAAAACACTGCATATTTAAAGCATAGTCGGCAGCTATTTTATATTTTGTATTGTATTGATACTTTTCAAAAACAGTTTTAGGGTAAATTATAGCCTGGTGATAGATGCCCACCTTGGCCATATAATAATCAGATACCAAACCTGATCGCTTAACACCATTGTGCATCACATTGGCGTAATATATCGCGGTGGGGTCTTCAAGTTCTATAGCAAAATTTGAAAAGGCCGGCAGCAATTCATCATCCGCACCTAAAAAATACACCCACTGCCCGGTAATGTGTTTCAAAGCTTTGCCCATCGCATCATATATCCCCGTATCTTTTTCGCTCTTCCAAAAAGCAATGTGTTGGGTATTTGCTTCCAGTATAGCTTTTGTATGGTCGGTACTGGCGCCGTCAATAATAACGATCTCAATAGCCGGGTAGGTTTGATCATAAATACTGTCCAAACACTTTTGCAGGGTTTCGGCAGCATTATAGGTAACAATAACGATGGATATTTTTCCGTTGGGCATATTGGGTATTTTCAATGCTATTCTTTATGAACGGCCCGATTTTTACAAATAAAAATATTTTATTCAAGTTGTTTGCTAATGATACGTAATATCTCTGTGATCCGTATTCAACTTAACCACATTAAATCATATTTTTGGGTATCCGCAGGTAAAAATAAATTCTTTTAAAATTTAATAACACTAATGATCAAAAACAGGAATTTATTCAGACTAAGCCGCTTTGTTATATTCAATTTTCCTAAACTGCTTCGTATCCTGTCTAAATTCCGCAGCCCTGCAAAAAGGGTGTTGTTAATAAAAACAGACGCCATTGGCGATTATATACTTTTCAGGAATTATATCAAGGTTGTAAAAAAATCAGATCAATTTAAAGATTACCAGATCGATCTGATTGGAAATGAGTTGTGGAGGGATGTCGCCCTGGAATATGATGAAGCCTTTATTTCGGAATTTATATTTGTTAAGCCTAATGCCTTATTAGAAGCACCGCTGCAAATCTTTAAGTTAGGCTGGCGACTGTTCAGGAAAAATTATCATACCGTTTTACAGCCCACTTATTCGCGCACATTAATTGCTGATGGCCTGGCGGCATTTACCGCAGCCAGGGAGATCATCGGTTTTGAAAGTGATTACGAAGGCATTTTAAAGAAATACAAAAAGCGGACGGATAAATTTTATACCTGTAAATTAATACTCCCGCCTGCCATATATTTTGAGTTCGACCGGACAAAGTATTTTTTTGAAAATGTTTTAACCCAGGTTATCCACCTGAAAGGGCCAAAGTTGGATATTAAGCAGGGCGAAAGAAGCGGGATCATGATATTCCCCGGCGCGGGATCAATTAAACGCAGCTGGGACATTCAAAACTTTATGGCGCTTGCCCGTTTGATCATCGACGACACATCGCATCAGATATATGCAGCGGGCGGACCTTCAGAACAGGCCACAGGTGATTATTTGACGGAAAACCTTCCTCCTGAAAGATTTACCAGCCTAATAGGCAAAACTTCGCTACCCGAACTGATTAGACATATCGCCTCATCTGCTTTAATTATTTCTAATGATAGTAGTGCAATACATATTGCCGCAGCAACGGGGACCCCATCGATCTGCATTTTGGGTGGCGGGCATTATGAGCGGTTTGCCCCTTATCCCAGCCATATGGAAAACGGGCCTGTGTGTGTAAATGAAAAAATGTCCTGCTATTACTGTAACTGGATATGCAAATTTGAAACCCTCGAAAACGAGCCATTCCCATGCATAGCGAATATAGAATTGAATGAAGTATGGCAGGCGACTAAAGGCCTGCTTATCAATATTAACCACCACCAGTAATGTATGCCGGATGTAAGGAAAACGGCCCAATGATGGTAATTGATTAATTACTGTTAAGTTTGCATTTTTATACCATTTAATGAAGACTTATTTCCGGCTGCTTTACTTCGCCAAACCCATTGAAAAGTTTGCAATACCCTATATTCTATATACTTTGCTTTATGTTCTTTTCAGCTCAATGGTGTATATTTTATTGCCATCATTGCTGAATACCCTTTTTGTTAGTGATTCCGTCACGGCGTCCCATGTTGCACACGTCGCAAAGCATTTAATTGTAGCAAAACCAGCCAACGTGCTTAATATGAGCGGCTGGTTCAAATATTTTCTAAATTATTTTATTAATACTCATGGTGAATGGGGCGCTTTGCAATTTGTTTGCGCTTTGATCGTGATCACCATTTTTATAGGAAACTTTTTCCGTTATCTGTCGGCACGTACGATGGAAAATCTTAAGGTTCATACCCTGTTAAAATTGCGCCGTGCAGTCTTTAACAACGTAATGGATATGCACCTTGGCTATTTCAGTAATGAGCGCAAAGGCGATATTATTTCAAAAATTGCCTCTGATGTGCAGGTAGTACAGTATTCAGTTACAGCAACATTGCAGGTTATTTTTAAGGAGCCCGCCACAATGATCGCCTTTCTGGTCATCCTTTTTACATATTCTGCAAAGCTTACATTTTACTCACTGCTTGTAGTTCCTGTATCGGCTTTCATTATTTCTAAAATTGTGAAGCGGCTTAAGTCCCAGGCTACTTCTGCGCAGCAAACCTACGGCAATATGATAAGTTATCTTGATGAAGCACTGTCGGGCGTAAGGATCATAAAAGCCTTCAATGCTACTGATTTTATAAAAAAGCGTTTTGATACAGAGAATGTCAGATATTCAAAAATTGCCCGTTCAATGGCAAAGCGCCAGCAATCGGCGTCGCCTGTTTCTGAAACTTTGTCGGTTACCATGATCGCTTGTATCATATTATACGGGGGATACCTAATACTGAACAACAGATCCTCGCTGACAGGCGGCGAATTTGTTGCATACATTGCTGTATTTTCACAGCTGATGCGCCCGGCGAAAGCCATTTCCGATTCATTCAGTAACATACATTCCGGGATAGCAGCCGGCGACCGCGTATTAGCCCTGATAGACGAAAAACCAGAGGTGACTGATGCCGCTAAGCCTGTACCACTACATGAGTTTAATGAAGGCATACACTTTAAGGATGTATCATTCGCTTATGATGATACACCAATCCTATCCAATATTACGCTTACCGTACCGAAGGGGAAAACAATAGCACTGGTAGGCCCATCGGGTGGTGGAAAGTCAACCTTAATGGATTTGATACCACGTTTTATGGATGTACAATCAGGAGGTATATTTATAGATGACCATGACGTGAGATCGGTTACGGTTGATTCCTTGCGCTCATTAATGGGTATTGTAAACCAGGAATCGATCTTATTTAACGATACTATATTCAATAACATCGCTTTTGCCAAACCTAATGCTACCCAGGAAGAGGTTGAAGTTGCTGCGCGCATAGCCAACGCGCACAATTTTATACAGGATACCGAAAATGGCTACCAAACCAATATCGGCGACCGCGGAACCAAGCTTTCGGGTGGCCAGCGCCAGCGTATCTGTATTGCAAGGGCGGTTTTAAGCAACCCCCCTATTATGCTGCTTGACGAGGCTACTTCCGCATTGGATACCGAATCGGAAAAATTGGTGCAGGATGCTTTGAACAACCTAATGAAAAACCGCACCTCACTCATCATAGCCCACCGTTTAAGTACTATACAAAAAGCCGACATGATCATCGTATTAGAAAACGGCCGTGTTGTGGAACAAGGCAATCACCAGCAATTGATCAACCATAATGGCCTTTACAGGAAACTGATAGACATGCAAACCTTTAATGCAGATTAATTGTTGGTGATCCGTAGTTTACTTCCACATATAAAATTGTAACTTCATATAGAATTGTAACTTATTGGATAGAATTAATTTATCTATCCAAATTGTTACTTTATCATTTAAAACGTTTATCCAATTTTAACGTTGATTTACCAAATCAAACCTAAAATATGGGCAAAACTGATAAAATATCCTACCAGGCAAAGTCGGCTGTACTGTTTATTGTATTTAATAGGCCCGACCGCACGCATAAGGTATTTGATCAGATCAGAAAAGCCCGTCCCTCACGTTTATACATTGCTGCAGACGGGCCACGGTTTGATCAGGAAGGCGAAGAACAACTTTGTAGAAAAACCCGCAGCATATTAGATAAAATTGATTGGGATTGCAAAATACATACGCTTTTAAGGGATAAAAATTTGGGATGCAAAAAAGCCGTATCATCAGCCATAACCTGGTTTTTTAGCCAGGAGGAAGAGGGTATCATACTAGAGGATGATTGTTTGCCATCAGATAGTTTCTTTGGTTTTTGCGATATCCTTCTCGAAAAATACCGGAATGATAACAGGGTAAGGCATATTAGCGGCTGTAATTTTCAACAGGGGCAAAAATGGGGGAATAGTACTTACTATTTCTCCAATATAAGCCACGTTTGGGGCTGGGCAACCTGGAAAAGAGTTTGGAACGAGTATGATCTGGCACTTAGCGGCTATAGCAGGCATGATGTAAAAAGGCAGTTCAGTAATATTTATAATGATCAGATGATCATTGATAGCTGGGCCGAAATCTTTTCGCAGGTTAAGGCGGGGCAAATTAACAGTTGGGCCTATCCTTTAGGCTTTATGAACTATTTTAACAATGGCCTTTGCATTATACCCAATGACAACCTGGTAAGCAATATTGGTTTTGGAGAAAACGCCACCCACACGCAAAACCAGGATAGCTTGAACGCGAATATCCCACTACATGAAATTACGGAAATAAAGCACCCTACATCTTTTGTACCAGAGAAACAGGCGGATGAGTTTAGCTTAAGCTATGAGTTTAATATCGCGGAGAAGAAACGCAAGCAGCAGCTATTGCGCCGGAGAATAAAAAAATGGTTCAAATCATTTTTTATAGATCATCAAATGGTTCACGAAACCTCCTCATCAGTTTCATCTTAACCATTCAATTTATCCTTTATATATTGCCAATCGGTAAGCAATAAACTTTCCATTTTGCCGTATTTGCCTTCGTCTGTTTTCTTTACTGCTTTCTTAGTTTTCCTGAGGATAAAGCTATCCCTGATCGGTTTTAAAACATCGGGTTTAAATACTTTTTTGGTAAACAGGTGTAATATGCTGCCATCGGTGTAAAAGTTGTACCCTAAATGTTTTGCGATGTACGCCAATGATTCGGCAGTATAAAAGGCGATATGCTGACCGGTCTCCTGCGATATATACCACCAGCTTTTAATATCAGCCAACTGTTTGGGTTGCAACTCGGTAGTAAAAAGTAGGTTATCTGAAAATTTAAGCATGCTTTTTATTTCTTCAACAGGATTAGGTAGATGCTCAAACACTTCAAATGCGGTGGCTAATTCAAAAGTGGTACTTGTGGGTAAATCGGTAAGGTCAAAACTTTCGGCAAATAAATTCTGGCAAAATTTGTCGGTATGATAATAATTAAAGCCTTTATCACGCATTAAACGGGTAAATAACCCGTAGCCGCCTGCATAATCCAGGAAAATTCCCTTACGGTTAAATTTGGTCGCGATGAATTTGCTTACCCTTTCAGACAAGTAAATATTCCGCGAAACCAGCCCGATATCCAGCTTAGTTATCGCCGATGAGTAAGCTTCCTCCAGCCAAAAAGGTTCTTCTGTTTGTATAAAACCAGTTTCGTTGCACCGGTAATACTTCACCTCATATTTATTCAGAATCTTTTGGGTAAACAATAAGGTAGTCTCGCCCCCGGTGATCTTGCTTTTCATGGTTTCAAAAATACTACTGTTTTACCAATATAGGTTCTCAGCCATATTTTTACTTTTCCGCATATTTCTGTTAGTCCTGTGATTATTCTTCAATGTAAAAAACAAGAATTTTGCATATTTCCCTGAATAAAAATCCTTTAAGATCGTTTTATACTCGCCCTGGAAATGCAATAAAGCCATCACTTGCTCCTGCCCCGAATCTAAAAAGCAGGAATAGGTATTGCCCCTTATCTTTAAGTATTTTCTATTGGCATAGGATTTAAATCCCCCGTCCTCACACAATAGCGAGGAAATATTGTGATCAATACCAAACTCAAACTTGCCCGAATTTGAATTGATGTACGGCACTTTATTTTCCTTTATCCACAGGTAAATAAGGTTCATATCTGATACCGCCGTGTAGGTATATTTAGCTGTTTGAGATCGGTAATAACTTTCCAGGAAATCATTTTCATAGTTCCTTTTATAAGTATCGAGGGTAAAATTGATAAAATCCAAAAGCAGGCTCCGGTTCCATACGGTACAGTGAGGGGATATTTGTCCTTGTGAGCCCAGCCTGTCAAATCCTTCACTCCCAACAAACGACCCTTTAAAATCATACCCCTGGAAATCCCTGAATGCATTGGTCAAAAACACATCGGTATCAGTCATAATAAACGGCTCATCATTTTTTACAAGTGATGCTATTGCAAAATATCTTGCAAAACAAGCGATCTCAAATTCCGGTGGGTTAACACTATAATGCTTATAAACACTTAAAAATTCTTTGAATAGAGGATTGTTCTCAAGATGCGAATTGTTGGTGACGGTAACATTAAACCCTAAAGACTTGGCCTTATCAAGATACGGTTTAAGGTAGTTAATGTGGCGGGTTTCAAATATGTAAATATGTTTAGGCATAGCAATAGTTCCAAAAATATTGATAAAATAATAAAGCCGTGTCCTTTTAATGTAATTCTAACGCCGACTTGTAACGTAATTATTACATTACGTATCAGGAGATGAAGATGCGACAGCATACATTATATTTTATCAAAATTGAGCGAGGCAGACATCAGACGCAACCATCTTAAAAGATGTAAGCAGGTGGATAATACCAAAAAAGCACCTGGCGATGATGCCAGATGCTTTTTCTATTAAAATATTTTACTTTTTTATTGGAATTTAATCCCCAGGCCAAATTGCCAAACCTGGTTACGATAGCTCGGGATAGGGGAGTTGGCATCCTGCTCGTTTGATGACAGGTCGATCACATAACGTGCATGAATATCGACATTCTGATTCAGGTCAATACTAAGGCCCACTACACCCGCCACATAACTTTTATTGCTGGTATTGGTATAATATGACTCGGATGAGGTATTAAACCCATTATTAAAAGTAGTAGTGCTTGCTACCGGGAAGTTTAGCTGCGGACCAACCAGGAAATTAAAACCGCGCACCAGGCGGAATTTCGCCAGTAATGGAACATCGATGTAATCATTCCGCTGAGTTAAGGTTCCGTCAGTAGTGTTTGCCTGGTACCCTTTTTGTGAAAACAGCACTTCGGGCTCGAACGACAATGGATATATTAAGGGAATTTCGGCAACGATGCCTGCATTAAATCCTAATATACTATTGGTGCTGTAGTTTGAATTATAAGAAGAAACCGTGTTTGCAATGCTCAGGCCTCCTTCAATACCAATACGCGGCTGGTAAAAATCATCATTTGACTGGCGCTGAACCGGCCGGCGATGAATATGCCGCGGACCGTAATAATAAGTTTGGGCGCTTACAGAACCTGCAACCAGCAGGCATATAGCTAAAAAGAGAATGTGTTTCATTAGAATATGTTTTTTAGTTTAAATGATATAGCATTTTAGAGTATAACTTAACAAATAGGTTTAGTCGTTTGTTGAAATTTTTTTAATTGGCGATTAAGAAGGGTTGCTTGTATTGGCTATAGATGTTGGACTGGTTGAAGTTTTTAGTACTACCCTTTTACTACTACAACCACTTTAACCAATACAACTCTTACAACTAACCCTCACAATTAATTACATTTGAAATCTATATGAGAGAATTTCAGAGAAAGCTTAAATGGATATTATTGTGCTGTTTGAGCTTTGCCATAGCTAATACTTCTGCACAGCAAAAAGCCGGGTATATATCATCCCTGAACAGGCAAAACCATTGGGTTGATTCTGTTTTCAAAAAAATGAACCGCAAGCAAAAAATAGCACAATTATTTTTTGTGCGGGCCCACACTAACAGGGGGGAAGCTTATGAAGATTCCGTCGGAAATGTGATCAAAGATGAGCAGGTAGGTGGGCTGGTATTCTTCCAGGGGGGACCAGTGAGACAGTTAGACCTGATCAACAAATATCAAAAATTGGCTAAAGTTCCTTTACTTATCGCCATGGACGGAGAATGGGGCGTAGGGATGCGGTTGGATTCAACTATCTCCTACCCTTACCAGATGACGCTTGGCGCGATCCAGGATAATACGCTGATCTACAAAATGGGGCAATTTATAGCCTATGACTTTAAGCGCCTGGGGATGCAAATGAACCTTGCCCCTGATATGGATGTGAACAATAATCCTGATAACCCGGTAATCAATTACCGCTCGTTCGGGGATAATAAATATAATGTTGCTGAAAAGGGCATCGCATACCTACGTGGTATGCAGGATGCCGGGCTTCTTACTACTGCCAAGCATTTTCCGGGGCATGGCGATACTAATGTAGATTCGCACCTTGATCTGCCTCTGCTGCCTTTTAGCAGGAAAAGGTTAGACTCCCTGGAAGAATATCCTTTCAGGCAGGCCATAAAAGCAGGCATAAGCGGGGTAATGATCGCCCACATGGATATCCCGGCTTTGGATTCGACAAAACACCTGCCTTCCACCCTGTCGCGCCCCATAGTTACAGGGGTTTTAAAAGACTCATTGGGCTTTAAAGGACTGGTAGTATCTGATGCGATGGAAATGAAAGCGGTAGTAAAATACTTCCCTGATGGCGAGGCCGATGTGCGCGCTTTTTTAGCAGGTAATGATATTATCGAGCTATCCGAAAATTCAGAAAGAGCGATATTGGCGATACGTAAAGCGGTAAGGAAAGACGAGGTTTCGAAAATAGAATTCGAGTCAAGAGTTAAAAAAGTGCTGGCTGCCAAATACTGGGCCGGTTTAAACCACTATCATGAAGCTTCGCCGGAGCACCTGGTTGATGACTTGAACCGACAAAGCGCCAAAGCGTTGGTTCAGCAATTGAGCGATGCCGCGGTTACCCTGTTAAAAGGTAATGCGCAATCGCTACAACTAAACCCTATACAAAAAACAGCCATAGTAAGCATCGGAGTTGCCCAGCCAACCCTGTATCAAAAGGAACTTGCAAATTGGTACCTTAATAGCGATACCTTTATAGTCAACAAAAGCACCCCGGCTGATGATCTGCTTACGCTCTTAGAAAAATTAAGGCAGTACGATCAGGTGTTCGTCAGTATAAATGATACCCGCGCCCGGCCGGCAAGCAAACTGGATTATAGCAATGGGGTGAAATTGTTTATTTCTGAACTGGCGGCGCGCCCCCATACGGTGATCAGTATTTTTGCTAACCCTTATACCATAGTCGGTTTACCCGGAATTGAAAAGAGCAGCGCGCTAATGATCTGCTACCAGATGAGTGATGAGTTGCAGCGCTCGGCAGTAAAGGTGATCACCCGGTTGATCAGTCCTAAAGGGAAGTTACCGGTAAATGTAAACATGTATTTTCCATATGGGGCAGGGGTGAGTTTGAAATGATATTTATTAGCTATTAAACAAAAACAGCATGAGTACCAACACAAAAATAAGAGCGATCATTACCGGGGTAACCGGCATGGTGGGCGAAGGGGTATTGCACGAATGTTTGCAGCATCCGCGAGTGGAAGCCGTTCTGGTGATCAACAGGAAGCCCTGTGGCGTGGTTCACCCAAAGTTGAAAGAGATCATTCACCCTGATTTTTTTGATCTTACGGCTATTGAAGGCCAGCTTTCCAGCTATAATGCCTGCTACTTTTGCCTGGGTGTTTCATCTATTGGCATGAAGGAGCCGGAGTATTATAAACTGACTTATACCTTAACGCTGAATGTTGCCCAAACGTTGAGCAAGCTTAACCCGGAAATGACTTTCTGTTATGTTTCGGGCGGAGGCACTGACAGCACCGAAAAGGGTAGATCAATGTGGGCAAGGGTAAAAGGCAAAACAGAAAATGACCTGATGAAGCTGCCTTTCAAACAAGTGTTTGCTTTCAGACCGGGCTATATGCACCCTACAAAGGGATTGAAGAACACTTTATCTTCCTATAAATACATGAGCTGGATGTACCCGTTTTTTCGGGCCGTGTTTCCTCAATTGGTCAGCACACTCGCTGAGCTTGGTTTGGCTATGATCAATGTAACCTTATATGGCTATGAAAAACAGGTTTTAGAAGTAAAGGATATTGTTGCAGTATCAAAGCTGCGAGAATTATAACCTTGACGAAATCTATTATATCAATATTATCTATATTAAATAATGCAAAAATAGAATATATCTATTATGACACTTATAGCCCAAACCCCCCGTTTCGTTATTCGCAATTTTAATCCTGAAGACGAACAGGTATATATGTCATTGTTTGATGATGAACAGGTGACCGTACACCTCCCCAACAGGAGCAGGAAAGAGATCCTGGAAACCTTCAAAACGGCGTTAACTGATTATGCCGAAAATAAAGCATTGGGGCGCTGGGGTATCTTCAATAACCTGGATGGTGAATTTATAGGTTTGTGTTTGCTAAGACCCTTTGATAATGAAACCACGAAGGTAGAATTGGGATATGTACTGAACCAGGAATACTGGGGCAAAGGGATTGCTTCCGAAATGGCCATCATCATGGTAAGTTATGGATTTACCCGCACCCATGCAAAAGAAATTGTCGCAGTAACCACTTTAGGAAACACAGGTTCACAAAAAGTACTGGAAAAAGCAGGGATGGAGCGGATGGATAATTTTAAGCGAGAGGGAAAAGAGTTAGCTTATTTTAGAATAAGCAGGTGAGCGAGCCCCCTCTAATCTCCTCCGCCAGCTGGCGGAGAGACTTTAAAAGAATGATCATTAATGTTTTATTATTTAGAAAAATTAAAAGTCCTCCCTACCGGGGAGGATTAGGTGGGGCTTGATGATATCTTTGCACCCCTGCTCTACCAACTTAAACACTGGCTCAAACTGGCTGTCATCATAATACGGGTCAGGCACTTCTTTATTACCCAATAGTAGTTTTACTTTGGCTGCTGCCCTTTCATCAGGGGCCATAGCCAACACATCCGACAGGTTATTTTTATCCATCACCAGGATCAGGTCGAACTCATTGAAGTCACTTTTATTGAATTGCCTGCACACCTGCCTGCTGATGTCAACACCATGATTGCGGGCTGTACGTGTAGAACGCCTGTCAGGCCCCTCGCCAACATGCCAGTTTCCTGTACCGGCTGAATCTATCTGCCAGTCGAGTCCATTCTTCTCAGCCAAATGCTGCATGATCCCTTCAGCAAGCGGCGAGCGGCAAATATTGCCAAGGCAAACCATTAGGATTTTCATTCTATGTTGTTGGAACGTTGTAAAGTTGGAATGTTGTAAGGTTGATATTTAGGCGGCATGAAATAACTTTTCAACTTTAAAACATTCCAACTTTACAACAAATTAGTCTACCCAAACAATTGATTCAATACCCCCGCTAAACGAACACCTGCTTTTAGCAACTGCTGGTTAACGATATCGATATGGTTGAAATTATATTTGTAGGCATTAAGTGTGTCTCCTGATTTTACTTCGGAGTATAGTTTTTCCGCTATCTGGTTCGATTCAAACAGCCATTCGCTTATAGGCGCTTTCTGCCATTCGGCGCGCTCTGCAGCAGTGGTATGGTTGATGGCCGCAGTATATTCGGTATAGCTTAATTGCTGAAACTCGATCAGCTGTGAATCCCATACCGAGTGCAGGTTGGTTTGGTTATTAAACCAGGTTACTTTGATATCATTGCCGCCTTTATCATCCGTATGCCCTGTATGTAACGGTTGATGCACATCTTCCACAATATGGATCAGCATACGCAGGTATAGAAGTTTGTTCTCTTTGCTCAGGTCATTCTTTTTTAATTCGCCTATTAAAAACTGGAGCTTGGTATAAGCATCCACATTGGTATCATGATCCAGGTAGGTCTGCAGTTCGGGGTAGGTATAGGCTTTATCCAGGTCGATAAAGTGCCAGTTGTATAAGTAATTATAATTGGGGTCCGACTTGATAAAATCAGCCCAGTTACTGGTGATAGCGATACTTTCGTTACCCAAAATGGCCTGTATGGCTTTACGTGCTTTGGGTGTTAAATAGCTGTCGGCAATTTGCCCGGCTACGCGATGCCCTTCGGCTCCCCAGGCCCATGATTGCAGCGGGGCATAAATAATGGCGATACCAATCAGCAGTTTTTTAAAAAAGTTTGTTTTCATATCACAATGGTTTTGGATTACAGGTAATGCGTTTTATTAAATGCGCGTTGATGGGTATAACGCTCGAAGTACTTGAAAATTGAATCAATGAATCTGTTTTTTTGCTGACCTTATAGAACTCTTCGTAAACACCCCAGCGGAAACAGCCCCCTTCACTTTTTAAGCTATAGTCGGCATTGCAAAATTGCCCCTTTAAATGCAGAGTGTCGTTTCGCTGCTGGTAACCGCCCTTCACATATTCTGACCAATGGCCGGAGTTCATGCAGCTATCAGCACCATTATTTACTTTGCTAAAGGAGTTGATCTGCATATAAAAAGAGTCGCAGCTGAATTTTATATGATAGATAGAGTAGTCGAGCAGTTTTTTCTGCATCGGTATGGAATCCTGCTGCCATTCGCCTTGCAAATAGACTTCGCCTTTGCCCTGGAGATTGGGGTTTACTCCACAGCCGAAGCATAAAGCCATCAGTAAGGTCAAAGCTGAAAGGAGAAAGGAGAAAGGTTTTTGCATTGCTATTAACAAGAAAATTTAAAGCCCCTCTCTACAGGAGAGGGGTTGGGGCGAGGCCACTATTTTACAATAACAGTATATACACCAGCATCATGTGTACCATCGGTTAAATTAGTCGCCACACCATTTTTCCATAGTTTAGCAGTAGTAATGGTTCCGTTGTTTTCACCACCCACAGCATACACATCCGATCCATTTACATACACCGAAAATGCAAAACTATCCTTCGTACCATCAGATATATCTGTTACTATCCCGTTTTTCCATACTTCGGCCACTTCAACACCGCTGCTGTTTTGTTCCTGACCTCCTATATATACATCCGACCCACTTACAAATACTGAATGTGCGTCAGCAATGTGTGTGGTATCTGTTAAATCTGTTATTACCCCGTTTTTCCATGTTCTGGCTATCAGAAAATTATTATTTGCGTTGTTGGCATAGCCTACAATATATACATCCGGCCCATTTACATACATCGATTCAGGATAATCAAAGTCCCCACCATCGGGTAAGTTAGCGGGTGTGCCATTTGTCCATAGTGTGGGCGCACTGCCAGACCCATATACAGGGCCTGCTACATATACATTCGACCCACTTACAAACACCGACGATGGATCAGCACCGCCCGGAGCCCCGGATAAAGGAGTGGCTACGCCGTTTTTCCATAGTGTGGCTACAAATTTTATTCCAATGCTTGGTACATGTTGCTCATAATAACCTACTGCATATACGTCAGTTCCACTTACATATACCGATGATACAAAAGCATTAGCTGTGCCATCGGTTAAATTAGTAACTACACCGTTCTTCCATAGTGTGGCTACAGCAAAACTCCCGTTGCTTTGCCAACCCGCTGCATATACATCCGTTCCATTTACAAACATTGAATTTGCGTTAGCAGCGTGTGTACCATCGGTTAAACTGGTTGGGACACCGTTTTCCCATATTGTAGCTACGGGGATATTGCTGCTGTTTTGCACATAGCCCGAAACATATACGATTGGTGCGGGAAGTGCCGGCCGATGGATGTCTTTACGGCATGACGCAAAAAATAAGCCCGTGATTAATGCAAAGCCGATGTATAAATTTTTCATAATCTTATATGTTACAAGTTGAGTGATAGCGAAACATCTTTTTCTTCTTGTTTACGATTAGCTCAGGAGGTAAGTTGTTCACTACATTTAACATGACAATCATTATGCAGGTTTTTACTTCAATCCGCCGATCATATCCTCAGGTCTAACCCATTGGTCAAACTGCTCGTTGGTCAAATAACCCAATTGTATAGCTGCTTCGCGAAGCGATTTATTTTCCTTTAAGGCAGTCTTGGCAATTTTAGCTGCTTTTTCGTAACCGATATGCGGATTCAACGCGGTAACCAGCATCAGGGAATTTTCCAGATGCTTTTTAATGCCCTCATAGTTTGGCTCGATACCTACAGCACAATGATCATTAAATGAGGTGCAGGCATCGCCTATCAAACGGGCCGACTGCAAAAAGTTAGCCGCCATTACGGGTTTGAAAACGTTCAGCTCATAATGTCCGTTCGAACCGCCAATAGAGATCGTCACATCATTACCCATTACTTGCGCAGCCACCATGGTCACTGCTTCATTTTGGGTAGGGTTTACCTTGCCTGGCATAATTGATGAACCCGGCTCATTGTCCGGGATATGTATCTCACCAATACCCGACCGCGGGCCCGAGGCCAGCATACGGATATCGTTTGCAATTTTCATTAATGATACCGCGATCTGTTTCAACGCGCCGTGGCTTTCCACAATGGCATCATGCGATGCAAGGGCCTCAAATTTATTTTCGGCAGTGCGGAAAGGCAGGTTGGTAAATTTGGCAATGTATTCGGCCACTTTTACGTCATAGCCTTTGGGGGTATTGATGCCGGTACCAACAGCTGTGCCACCAAGCGCTAATTCTGACAAGTGATCAAGTGTATTTCTCAATGCTTTTAAGCCATGGCTCAGTTGTGATACATAGCCTGAAAACTCCTGGCCTAAAGTAAGTGGTGTTGCATCCATCAGATGGGTACGACCGATCTTTACGACACTTTTAAAAGCTTCTGATTTTGCCTTCAATGTATCACGCAGTTTTTCTATTCCGGGTATAGTCACATCGATTAGCATTTTATAGGCAGCGATGTGCATGGCGGTAGGATAGGTGTCATTTGACGATTGCGATTTATTGACATCATCATTTGGGTGGATAAAAGTGCTGCCCTCGCCCAGTTTATTTCCCTGCAAAACATGCGAGCGGTTGGCGATCACCTCGTTCACATTCATATTGGATTGAGTGCCTGAACCTGTTTGCCAGATCACCAATGGAAATTCAGCAGCTAATTTTCCAGCCAGTATCTCATCACAAACCTGCGCGATCAGGTCACGCTTTTCGGCTGTTAGTACTCCGCAATCGGTATTGGTATAGGCTGCGGCTTTTTTCAGATAAGCAAAAGCGGCGATGATCTCCTTCGGCATGGATGCCTCTGGGCCTATCTTAAAATTATTTCGTGAACGTTCGGTTTGTGCTCCCCAGTATTTATCGGCAGGTACCTGTACCTCGCCCATGGTATCGTGTTCAGTTCTGAAACTCATGGTATCTATATTTTTGCAGGGGCAAAGTTAGGGTTTTATGTGAAGTTAGCTAAAGCAGAATAGTAATGTTTCAATTACATTTTTGAGTTCCTGTTAACTCTTTTTCTTATCCTTTGCTGTCGGCTTTGGTTTCAATGAACTCACATACCGATAACTCATCTCAAAATAAGGTTTCAACTCATCTGTTTTCATTAAAAGGCTATCGGGTACGGTCACATATTCCTTTTGTATAATGCCATAGGCCAAAACCAGCGTGGTATTATATTTTTCAAGGAAAGCTTCCCGGTCGCCCGGTGCAAGGCGTAAGGCTAAAAAACCATCTTTGGATAAATAGCTGTACATATTGCCGTTGATAGAAGTGTAAGGCACCGTATCACCTTTGCGCTCTGCGGCGGGGTGCGTGGCTACCAGTTTATTATAGAGGGCAACCCTTTCTTCAGTGGAGATAGTTTGTGCTTCCATATTGATCAACCTATCTTAAAAACTTCGCTCTGTTGCTGCTATCCAATCATTCAGTGCTTTCACTTTATCAGCATTCTCACTCATCCATTTGGTATTTTCATCCTTTTGGCACTCCCGCTGATGAGCCGGGCAAAGGCGGGCATATTATCGCTTTGTGCCAATTTATAAAAATAAGCCACGTAGTGCTTATTAAAAAAGCTTTGATTGCGTATTAAACTAATATGTCCTAAAAGCCAATTCAAAAAATTGAGGTATTACAAACTTTAGAGTCTTTTTACTTAGCCAGAAGTGTATCTGCTAAATCTCCTGTGAAATCAGTGGCTCCTTTATCATTTAGATGAAACTGATCATAATATAAAGAATTGTCAGCAAACGCACCCGTCTTTGAGAAATCGTAGAATTTAAATCCATATCCTTCCGTTATTCTTCTCATGTCCGAGATGCAATTTTTCGATCCTATTACCGGTAAAACAGGAGACACAACTACACACACTTTTATGTTATTTTCTTTTGCCTTATTTAAAAAGGCTTTAAAATAATTCCTTGCCTCTTCATTCATTTCAGGCATATTAATTAGCCCTGGTGCAAGTAAGTCAGCTACGGTTAGCTTAGTCCCATACAATGGTTCATACCCTTTTTTATTTTTTGAAGCGGTTAACACGCCAAAATTGTATCCGAAAATTTGCGCCAGGTTTGAATTATAAGCATAAGTTTTAAATATGCCGGAAAGGATAATATCGCTGCGACGAATCTGTCCAATATCCGCTTTTACCTCGGGATAATCTATATAAGGCAACAAGGCAGAGATCATACCATCTTCTCCTTCTTTACGTGTTTTCCAGGAATATTCATTTGGCAGCACATCTATAATAATCAAATCAGGGTGGCTGTAGGTTAATACCTGCGAAAATACGGTGTAATGATATATCATATTTCTTCCGTCACGGCCTAAATTATAGACGGATTTATGAAGCTTTTGCTCCAAAATATCCGGCACATATTGATGCATTGCCCGCGAGGCGCCAAATATCAAGATCTTTTGTTTCGCTTGTTTAATCGCATAGGTTGTTTGGTACAGATCGCCCGTCTTTTGTTTGAAATAAAGTTTTTCAATAAAATAGCCTATTGCCCTGTCTGCAATAAATAATATTAAAATAAAAATTGCTAAGCTTTTAACAGCCTTTATAAGATTACTTTTCATTTAACAATTTTAGAATTTAAAATATATAAATTGAGATTCATTGAAAACTCCAAAAAGGATAATCAATAATATTAGTGTAACATAAGTTGCATGCCGCACAATTCTATGTCTATTATTAATCAGGAGAAATTTTGGATGATTTTCCTGAAAATATTCAGTAATAAACAATATCGTCACACCAATTATAGCATAAAACATAGTGGATACAGAGCCTATAAATATGCTTCCCTTGCTTGCCTGAAATATTTTACCTATAATAGTTAAAGCTTGTTTTACAGAATTGGCTCTGAAAAATATGAGAGAAAAACAGAAGTAACCAAACGTTATAAAAACCCCAACTAAAGTATTGACTGCTACAGGCAGCTTTTCTCGTAATTTTTTTCTGGATTTACGGGTTAAGAATTCAAGCGTTAATGCTAATCCCTGCAACATGCCAAATATAACAAATGTCCAATTCGGGCCATGCCATAAGCCTAAAAGAATGAAAGTTATATTCAGAGCAAAAATAGGGCTCCATTTTCCCCAATCTCTCAAGCTTATAGTAACTCCAGTATAAACATAGTCCAAAAACCATTTTGACAAGGATATATGCCATTTTCTCCAAAACTCTGTAATTGATTTGGAGAAAAAAGGTCTGTTAAAATTTGGGGTAAGATCAAATCCTAATACCTTGGCAAGCCCTAATGCTATATCGGTATAACCTGAGAAATCGGCATATAACTGGATCGCACATAATACCGCTGTAAAGGCAAGTGTTATGCTGTTATGATGCGAATAATTATCAAGTACTGAGCTATTATATAGCTCAAGTCTGTCAGCTATTACCAGTTTTTTAAAGAACCCCCAAAGCATTAGTCTTAATCCCAAAACTATTGTATCATAATCAAAGCTTTTCCCTGTTTTGATCTGAGGTAAAAAATGATGCGCTCTTTCAACAGGCCCCGCAACTATCTTTGGAAAAAACAGCAAATAAGTTATAAAATGACCAAAGTTTTTTTCAGCAGGGTGGGTACCTCTGTAAACTTCAATTAAGTACCCCATCGCTTGAAACGTAATGTACGATATGCCTAACGGAACAGCCAGGTTTAATAAAAAAGGATGATTGGTTTGTTCTGCGGATTTAAAAAACGCAGTATTAACCGAATTGAAAATAGAGGTTAACGTTAAACTAAAAAAGTTGAAATATTTGAGGAGTAATAAAAAAGAAATATTTGCAATAATTCCTGCCAAATAAATATATTTTTTCCTTTTTTCTACGGCTGATTTTTCTATATAATAGCCACATAAATAAGTTATAATTATAATAGATAATGGAATTATAATTAAAGCAAGCTGGCTGTACATATAGAAGAATATGCTGCCTATAAGCAGCCATATCCATTGTAATGATTTTGGCAGCAAATAATAAATAAGCGCGATTATTGTAAAAAAAGCGATGAACTCAAAAGAATTGAAAAGCACGATATTAACTTTTAAGGTTTAATGTTAAATAGTTTTTGCAAAAAGTAAAATTATTATTTTAAGATAACGCTTTAAGGTTATTATAAATCCATTATAAACGCTTCCAGACACCACAAACGATTTTGTGAATATATCATTAATATTAAAGTCAGGCATTTTTAGCAATTATACAATCCAACATCTCCCCAACATTTTTCCATCTTTGAATTTCCTGTGAAGTAAATCGGATTTTGAAGGCTTTTTCAATAGCAACTACTAATTGAATATGATTTAATGAGTCCCACTCATCTACATCATTAGCAGATGAGTTGTAAGTTAGAACTATGTCGTCATTATCTAAAATGTCTATAAAAATTTCTTGTACCTTTCTTAAGGCATCAGCTTTCTCCATTTTAATTGTTTTCTATCGTTAAACTATGTGTTTCAATAAAACATTCCTTGTTTTGATAATTATTAACATCAAGTATCCAGCTTTTTTGAAGTTGGTTAAAACCGAGGTTTAAATAATGATCTTTTACCATTTCATTTTTTACAGTAGGAATATATTCACCTTCAAGATATTTAAATCCGTTTTCTTTTGCATAATTGGAAATCGTGTTTAAAACAAAACCTTCCATTCCTCTTTTTAATACTCTGCAACTCATAAACCAACTATCAATAAATAAAGTGTCATGAGCCTTTTTATTTAGTATAACGGCACAAATTAATCCATTATCTCCAAATTTATCTTTTAAAGTAAATGAAAAGGTATGATGAACTTTTGAAATTCCTAAGGCTTCAATATCCATCTCAGTATATCTAATAGTTCTTAAATTAAATTGATTTGAACGCTGCGAAAGTTGTGCTACTCTTGGTGTATTAAATTTGTTAAAAGATTCTACTACAGAAATCATATCAAGGCTTTTCAGAAATTCATCTTCATTAAGGAAACTTTGCTGTATTAAAGCCCTTTCTGCTTCTATTTGATATTGTTTTGTTCTATCAATATCCTGATTTGAATATGAAATAGTTTCGAATAAATTTAATGTGTATAAAAATTCAAGATAATCAGCCGGATCTTCCGGCAATTCAGGAACTGTCAATAAAGGAATATTTTCCCTCACAATATTTCTTTCAAAGGGGTTGTCATCCAAAAATACCATGGAATCAAATCCAATATTTAGAATACGTTGTATATGTTTTATATTATCAACTTTATTATCCCAGTTGGCTACAAAAACTGCAATATCATCTAAATGCAGAATGATATCAGGATGTTTTTCAAATGGTTCCTTAGCTATTGATTCAGTATTTTTACTACATACTGCAAGTATAATTCCTCTGTTTTTTAATTTTTTAATCCAATATTGAAATTCTATAAATGCCTTCCCAATACCCAACATTCCTAATTGAATATTTTCAATGCCATCATCACCAATAATCCCCCCCCACAATGTATTGTCTAAATCCAACACCAGGCATTTTTTAAAATCACCATTAAATGCACGAATTAAATCAACTGTTTTTTCAGCAATATATGGCAAAACATCAATACTAAGCACCATTTCGGTGTTAATATAAACAGCAGTTTGAAACAGGAATTTCTTACCTAATTGATTTTGTATCGAAGAAATATCAACTAAATAATAGTTTGAATTAGCAGCGGCAAACTGCATTTGTTCGTAATTAAGTTTACGAATTTGAAACAGAAATGATGATTCTATACTATTAGCATAGTTTCCAAATACAGAATCGTCAATTTCGGGGTAGTTATAAAATACAATTTTTGCACTTAATTTAGAATTGACCTCAGCGCAAATATTTTTTATCAATTGTATCTGACGATCAGCCAGCGTATAATATTCTTCTTGTTTAAGTTTATTATATTTTCCGAGCAATTTGTGAGAGGATTGGAAAAATATTATTACATCTGGCTTATATTCATATAGGTCGGATGTCGGATCAAATATCTGGCGTTCTATTTGATCAAAATCCGCCTCCCAAATTTGCAAGTCCAATCCATGCTCAAACCCCATACCTCTTATGGCTTGCTGTAAAAACTGGGTCGCAGTATCACCAAGAAGTGCAATTTTTATATTTTTTAACGCAGAAAAATCATTTTTTAAGTTCTTTTTTAGCGCAGAGAAAGTCTTCATCAAGATAGTTTAAAAATATTTTTTTTAGTTATTAATGGATGGTATAAATATCAAATTACTTAGCTTGAATTTAGCTATTTCTGCCAAAGATAGAGAAATACTTTGGATTGTTTTGCGGAAGGTTTTATTGTAAATAGCCTTATACCCTAAGGAAAACCCGATAAATTGATTGTTGTGCAAATAAAAAAAGTAAGACATTGAAAGTGAACAAGTGGAATCTTTACCTCAAGATATGGAAGAAAAGTTGATTGATTATGTTGATTTTATTGACACTAATTTAGCGCTATTATTTTGCTGATTACCTCTAAAATATTTTCAAAGTGTTCTAATGTGTGAACAGGTTCTGTACCTAAATTGTGTGATTCATATACATCATTTCCTTAACTTAAATAACTATACATATTGCTATTTATAGAGGTATAAGGCACCGTATCACCTTTGCGCTCCGCGGCAGGGTGCGTTGCTACCAGTTTATTATAGAGAGCAATACGTTCTTCTGTAGAGATGGCTTGTGCTTCCATATTGATCAACCTATCTTAAAAACTTCGCTCTGTCGTGGCTACCCAATCATTCAATGCTTTCACTTTGTCAGCATTCTCACTCATCCATTTGGTATTCTCTTCCTTGCCGTTAGTTTGCATCACCAGGTGTGTAAAAGCAGGCATGTTATCGCTTTTGGCAAGCTTATAAAAGTAATCGATGAGAAATTTGTCAAAAAAGGCCTTATCCGTCTTCTTTTCCGTTAATTCACTGGCCATGGAAAATATGTGTGTCAATTGATACTGAAGCAAGTCTGCCTCGCTTAACTTTTGCTTTTGAGCGGCTAATGCCGTCATGGATATGGCCAGGTTTAATATCCGGGTTTCCTCGTTGTCTTTTTGAGATAGTTGTATGGTGTTTCTGCCATCGCCATCTTTAAGCACCCCTCCCTGCAAAATATGCTGGATATTATTGTAAGCCTCGGCTGATCGCGGGCTATTCGGCTCCAATAGAATAAAACTGCAAAAGCCGAGCAGTGCATTCATCCGTTTATTTTGATGAAACGTTACCAGGGCATACATCCGCTGGCTGCTGGCGTGTTTGGGATTAAGCTTAATGGCATCAATAGCACTGGCTTCCGCCTCGGGATATTGTTTATTTCTGAAATAAGCGATACCTAAGTTAAAGTGCAACCGCTGATAATCTGGCCTAATTTTAATGCCGGTCTGATATGCCTCAATAGCTTTTTCCGATTGCTTCCCCTCGTCATAAATACTTCCCAAAAGATCATAAGAAGCTGCTATTAATGCATTGCTTGTGCTGCCTTTGATAGTTTTTTCTACGTAAGGGATACCTTCATTCCCTTTGCCCGAGGCCATTAAAGAAAATGCCATTTCATAGTTTGCCTGGTTATTTTCCGGCTCAATCTTTAAAGCTTCCTGGTATTTGCCGATAGCCTCGGCATATTTGCCCTGATCATTCAGTTGCACGCCCTGTTTAACCAAGTCTGATACCGAATTGCTTTCCTGCGCATTGGCTGAAAATGAAGTCACTGCCAAAATGGAGAAGCCGAATATTATCTTTTGAAAAAAGTTCATGATTTAAAAATATGTAAAGGTTATTAACTAAAAGAAGAAAATGTTTAAAACTTTACTTTTATGCCGGTGCAGAATTTCCAATTTTCGCGTTTGTTTACGTGAATAGGATATTTATGAGATTAGTACCCAAAAAACTGATAACCATTACCACTCCCCTGCTTCTGTTATTAGCCTGCGGAAATAACACTGCCAACCCGAAAACTACCACCACCACCTATAGCAAACCTTTTAACCCGGCCGAACTGGTAAAATACAACCCCCGCACTGCGGATAAAAGGATAGATGAGTTTTTCCATAAGCTGCATCTGAAAAGCGGGTTCAACGGTGATATACTGGTAGCTAAAAACGGGAAGATACTTTATGAAAATGCGCTCGGCTGGGCCGATCATCTGCGTCGGGATAGTTTGAAGATCAACTCGCAGTTCCAATTGGCATCGGTTACCAAAACCATGACCTCGACCGCTATTTTGCAGTTAATGGAACGTGGTAAACTAAGGCTCGATCAGAATGTAAAAGAATTCTTCCCCAATTTTCCTTATGACGGCGTCACCATCAGGCTGCTGCTTACGCACCGCTCGGGGATGATGAATTATGTATATTTTACAGATGATATCTACCGCAAAGAGCATCGCAACCAGCGGAAAGGACTTACGAATACGGAAGAGATGAACCTGATCGCTCAATACAAACCGGCGCCCTTCAATAAACCCAACAAGCGCTTTTTATACAACAACTCCAACTTTATGGTGCTTGGTTCCATCATTGAAAAAGTGACCGGGATGAGTTATGCTGATTATATGAAGGATAATGTTTTTAAGCCTGCCGGGATGATGCATACCGCCGTTTATTCAAAAGCGGTTTAT
>JABDFM010000049.1 GCA_013286565.1 Bacteroidota bacterium | reverse complement strand
GTGTTGGAGGAGGTCGAATTTAAAAAGCAAGTTCAGGCCGCAATGGCCAGTTCGCCCGACGGACATATTAGCATTAACAGGAACAGGAAAGGATCGGGTGCGGAGTATTATGAGTTCCCTAACGAAAATAAACTGGCCAGGAAAGAGCCGCTGGTGATGGAAAGCTATCTTATAGAAGATGCTATGCCGTCTATCGACTGGAAAATAAGCAGTGACACCCAAACGTTTGGCGGCTTGCATTGCCAGAAGGCGACAGGGTATTTTAAGGGAAGGACTTATACGGCATGGTTTTGCCCCGACCTGCCGCTGCACGTCGGTCCATGGAAATTGAATGGCTTACCCGGAGTTATTATAGAGGCGTACGATGCCAAAAAAGATGTACAGTTTATGTTCGATGGTGTAGAAAAGGTGGTTATGGTAATTAAACCCGATGGGCAAACCTCTGGGCCAAAGTCTGACGACCACGGCCCGATGATAATAACTACCGACGGTAATAGTGGCAGCGACCCCAATATTATTCAGTTGCCCAAAGACGCCATTAAAACTACAGATAAAGAGTTTACCAAATTGGACGTGGCCATGCGCAAAGACCCTGATGCTTTTGTGCAATCGCAGGTGGCCGCGCGCAATGCTAATTTGCCGCCTGGTGCAGATCACATTCGGATGAAGATAAAGGTAGGCCCGCAGGCAGTCGTCAATAATCCTATCGAATTACCGGGCAAATAATATGCGTTTTATGCGATCCTTTATATTGCTGCTATGCGGCACGGCACTTTCTATATCCTGTTTTGCCCAGGGAAACATTCATGGGACAGTTAAAGACAGTACCGGTAAAGCCGTGCCGTTTGCCACTGTCAGCCTGAAAAACAAGGCGGGAAATGCTATTGTAAGCTACACTACAACGGCTAACAACGGGGCTTACAGCCTTTTGCTTCCGCAGGGGCAGAACATAGATAGCCTTGCAGTGGAGGTGCGGAGCATAGGGTATAAAAGTCAGGTGAAAAGCATTACAGCAACCACACCGGTTGATTTTGTGTTACAGGCTTCCGTCAACCAGTTGCAGACGGTGGTGGTCAAAGGCAGCCGGCCGGTATTACGCACCCATGGCGACACGCTGAGTTACAAAGTATCCGATTTCGCTAATCCGCAGGATAGGACGATCGGCGAGGTGATCAAAAAACTGCCGGGCATAACTGTCGCCGCTGACGGTACGATCAGTTATAACAACAAGCCGATTTCGGCCCTGTATATCGGTGGCGATAACCTGCTCGATGATAAATACAGCATCGCCACCAACACCATTCCGCAGGGCGCAGTTAACCAGGTGCAGGTAATTCAAAACGACCAGCCAGTAAAAGTATTGCAAAACAAAGTGCTGAGCGATGATGTAGCGCTGAACCTGGACATCAAAAAAGGGGCAAAGCTGCATTTGATGGGGCAGGAGAGTATCGGTGCCGGGCTGCCGGGTAATTACGATGTAGATTTAAACGCCATGATGTTTAAGGATAATTATAAGGCTATCAATTACCTCGCCGGCAACAGTGTTGGCTATGATGTGCAGCAGGACCTGGTATCGCATAACTTAACCGACTATAACCAGCGGATAGACAATGCTTTGCCCGCTACGGTACTTTCACTGGGCGCGGTAAATAGCCCGGCACTTGCTGAAAACAGGTATTTGTTCGACCGGGCAGGTGTCCTCAACCTAAACAACCTTATCAATCTAAAAAAAAATGTACAGCTTAGGGTTAATGCTTACTATGTACACGACACGCAACGACAGGATTATAGCCAGCAAACCACCGTCTTTTTGCCCGGCGACACGGTGAAATACAAAGAGATACAGCACAATCGTTCTGTGCCCGATATTTTGCATACCCAGTTTACGCTAAACGTTAACCAGGATAAATATTACCTTAATGATGTATTACTGATGGATGATAAAAGCATAACCAATTATTCGGGATTGAAAACCGACAGTTCTGCGGTCAACCAGGTATTGAAGGATAATACACTAAACTTCTCGAACGAATTTAATTTGATCAAAGCGTTAAAATCGAATAATATTATCCAGGCCTATTCTTACGTCAGCCACTCCGCCGAGCCGGAGAACCTGGTGATCAGCCCGGGCTATAACGCGGCAATATTCAATAACGATGCGCCTTACGCACAACTGGTACAAAATGTGAATATACCCAGCTGGTATACCAACAATTATTTTTCGTTCAAGATACCGTCGAACCTCATCACGCAGAGCTACAGAACAGGCTTTAGCGTTCAATCGCAAAGGCTTTTGTCAGACTTGAATGTCGTGCAAAATACTAACAGCGTTAACCTGGAGTCGGACAGTGCACTGAACCATGTAAACTGGACAAAGAAAAAGCTGTATGCCGAAGCTGCATATGACCTGCCCGGCACTATTTTGAAGGCAAACCTGACCTTGCCCGTTACGCTACAGCAAATCGGCTATTCCGATAGCTTATATACGCTGAATAAAAGCCTGACGCGGTTATATTTTAATCCGCAATTCCGATTAAAATACCAGGTGGGTGCGGAGAATTACCTGAACCTTCTTTACAGCTACCGCAATCAAATCGGTACTATAGAGAATGTTTACCCGGGATACGTCCTGACCGATTACCGCACACTTTACGCCAATAATGCCGGCCTCACCGAACAGCAAAACCAGCAAGCAGGGGGCGGTTTTAGCTACCGCAAGGCGCTTACACTGTTTTTTTGGAGCATCAATGTGCTTTATAACCATACCGAAGCCAATAACATCGCATCGAGCGTGATTACCAATAATATACAGAAAGGTATTGTGTTGCCCTATCCCAACAGCACCGATTCGTGGATAATCAACGGCTCCATCAGCAAATATTCATTTGTGCTGCGTACCACCTTTAGCGGGGCCATACGGTGGCAAAGCAACCGATCGGTGCAGATACAGAATAATGCCCTGTTACCGTTCAACACCACATCCGAAACATTTAATGCGAACGCTGATACCAAAGTAAGCGATAAGGTAAATTTTAGCTATAAGGCCACATTGACGCAAACCGGCAGCCATTCGCCGGTGGAGGCTTCCGCTTTTCAAATCGACCAATTGTTGCAGCAGGCATCAGTTAACTACGACCCCGCCGATGATGTACAATTCAAACTATCAGGTGAGCATTATTTTACCCGCCAACAGGGTAATCCCGATCTGAAATATTTTTTTGCTGACGCCTCGGCAAAATTCAGGATCAAAAAATGGAAAACCGACCTGGAGCTCAGTGCGAACAATTTTCTGAACGTAAAAACTTATAACGCGCTATACCTGTCGGCGAATACGTTGACAGCCAGTTCATATACTCTGCCGGGGCGAATTGTAATGATTAAGCTCATGTTTAATATCTAATAGTTTTGTTTCCTATTTAAAATAGGGGCTGTAATCGGCAAGGCGTTTAAGCAGCACTTTATTATCGGCAACTATTTTTGCCCTTTCTTTTTCGCCTTTAGGTACGATTATATACCCGTAAGGTGCTTTCCTTTTTCCCAAAAACATCGCCTCGGGGTTAACTAACAGAGGGAAGTCTGCCTGGCCATCGGGTATGTTGCCAATATCATCATTTGTTAAATACGGGGCATAAAACATGTAGTGCGGCATATGCATGGTCATCACTTCGTGCTGGTCTGGTTTTGCGGGATAAGTACGCATTACAGGGGCCAGCATATATGAAATTCCCGGCCTTGCCGGAGCCTTATATATCCCCTTCTTGATCCTGTCAACTATAATGTTCCTCACCTGCAGGGCTGTAAATTTACCGGAGGCCCTCATCGCCGCTGCGTCCATGTAAACAGGGAAAATTGTCCTGGCGCCTTCAGCATCATAACTAATAGCAGTTACGATGTCGTTACTGAATTCTGCCCATTCCCAGGCCGTTCGCATAACAAAGGTTATAAACCCGTTTGAACCCTTGCGGGCTATGTAATAACCTTTTTCGGGGTCTAATAAATAAACAGTGGCGCCTGGGCGCAATTGTGGAGGTAGTGCGCTAAGTGCGTAATCGGTTTCCAGGGCTGCCGGCATTTTGTCCAGCTTGGGATCTGTCGATTTTTGTGCAAAGCTTTGAGCGGCACTCAACAGGATGGCAGAAAGGAGGAAAGCTCGCAGGCGTTTTTTTGCTGTGCTGATCATAGTGTTCATGTATTTTAGGGTTTAATTGCCATACTTTAGTGTATGTTATATGCTGAAATGAAGTTATGACATTGAATTAGGTTTAACAAGGCATAGGACTGACAATTTAAGGGTGTATTTGCGACATCATGCAAGATTTTTAGCCCTGTAATTTTGAGGTGTTATTTCATAATTCCTTTTAAACAGCCTTATAAATGAACTGGCATTTTCAAAGCCAATCATGCCTATAATTTCATTAATTGGATAATTGGTATCATTAAGAAGGGTTTTGGCCCTGTTAAGCCGTATTTTTAACAGGTATTGATGGGGCGAACAATGGTATAGGTCCTTAAATAATTTATACAGGTGGCATTCCGATAAACAGGCAACTTTGCTAAGTTCCTCAACACTTATTGCCTGATTACAATTGCTGATCATGTAATCTTTAACCTGGTTAAGCCTTTTAAACAGTTCATTGCGGGTGCATGGTTTTACAAAGTTAAGCCGCCTGCTGTTTATTAGCACTTCTTTATGCTGAACCTGGTAAAAAAGTAATAAAGAATGATACAGGTATTCATTGAGCAACAATTCGTTATCTGCTTTTTTTTCGAAATGGTCTTTCAGGTGCAACAGGGTAAACATCAGGTCGTTTTTTAAGGGATAGAGTGTTTCATAAAAACCCGGTGGGGTATTAGCATCGTCAAAGGGCATATCCATTAATGCCGTGTCATCGCAACTCAATGAGCGGTTATAATCGGCTAAAAACCTTTTTGAGAATTGTACTGAAAAGGTATTTGATAGCCCATCGGTATAAATTTTACGTTGATAGCTTGTTCCATCATTCAAAACCAAAAAATACCCCGGGAAAACGTTAATCGTTTTATTATTCAGCGTGTACTCCTCGGTGCCCCTGGTTACCATTCTGATGGAAAAATCACTTTGCTCATCGCGGTAAAAAGCCTCACTGGTAGTTTCGCTGTATAATTTATTCTGATTACTTAGTATTTTTAAAGTTTTCAAATCGATAAGTTTTATTGATCGCTCTCGTATGATCTTTCTTCCAGTATTTTATAATAGTTGCCCTGGCTATCTGTAAACTCAACCATAAGCCCCTGTGGGGTATATTGCGGCCCGTGTATAAAATGAATGCCTGATGTTTTCAGTTCAAAATAATCGCTCAGGCAATCATTGGTGTAGATTAGCACAGGCTGTTGATGTTTTTGTCCGTCCGTAATCATCATATAATAAATATGGATGGATATCAAGACGGGAAAAAGTAATAGCTACACACAGCGTGTTACAGCTATTTAACTACATATTTAAAAATACAGGTTACATTTATACACCATAATGCGACGTTCGTACACCAATTATGGTGATTGATGCTTTTTTGCAGCAGCTAACAGATTTATTTACAACTTTGTAAGGTGAACAAACGTTTTTTACTCCATATTTTATTCTGGCTGGCTTATTGCATACAGAGCACCCTGCATGAATACACTTGGGTGCATGATAATTTTGCCCAACAAACCAACGCATTTTGGCTGGCGCTTAAGTTCAATCTTTGCCTGGTGCCTATTATCATGCTGTTTACCTACCTGGTTATTTATGTGTTCACGGATCAGGTGCTTACCGCGCGGCGTAAGCTTTATATCGTAATACCCCAGGTTATTTTAGCCATGCTGGTTACTATTTTTTTGCAAAACCTGGTAAACAACTATGTAGTTACAGCAAGCTTATATCCTAAGGATCAAGTCACCTTTGCTAACATATTTGACCCTTATAATGGTTTTATGGCGTTGCTGGACACCGGCTATGTAACCGGTTTAGCTTTGGCGCTTAAACTTTTCCGGATGCAGATAGTCACCTTGCGTAATAAACGCGACCTGGTAAAAGATAAGCTGGAGACGGAGCTGAAATTCCTGAAAAACCAGATCAACCCGCATTTCTTATTCAACACGCTGAATAACATTTACAGCCTGGCCCGCAAAAAATCTGATTGCGCGCCGGAGATGGTCATGAAATTATCGAAACTGTTGAGGTTTATGTTGTACGAATCGGGAAAAGATACCATACCTATTGCCGATGAGATACGTATCATAGAGGATTACGTTGAATTGGAAAAGATAAGGTATGATAAGCGGCTCACCTTATCATTCGACAAACAGATCGATGATATGAGGCAACGGATAGCACCAATGATATTGCTTTCCTTTGTTGAAAATGCTTTTAAGCACGGAGCAAGCGAAACAACCGAGAACACCTGTATAGCCATAAAAATAGTTTTACAAAAGGGCCGGCTAACATTTTTTATCAATAATTCGCAGGAATATAATGGCGCTAATGAGGTGCAGGAAAAAATAGGTTTAAGCAATGTGCGCCGGCAATTGGAGTTAATGTACCGCGAGTTTAACCTCGGCATTGATAACCTGGCAGATAATTTTAATGTAAACCTGCAGATCAACCTCAACAGCTATGCAACAATATAACTGCATCATTATTGAAGATGAGCCACTGGCTGCCGAAATACTGCAGGATTATATTGCGGATGTTCCATTTTTAAACCTTAAGCATACTTACCCGGATGCCATAAGAGCGCTTGAAGGTTTACGTGCCGGCAATATAGATCTTATATTTTTAGATATTAATTTACCTAAATTAAAGGGGCTCGATTTTATACAAACGCTTAAGCATCCACCACATATTATTATAACTACCGCTTACCACGAATATGCGTTGCAGGGGTATGAATTAAATGTAGTAGATTACCTGTTAAAGCCGATTGAATTTAGCCGTTTCTTAAAAGCAGTAAACAAGCTTAAATCTTTTGTTTCTGATAAAGTCCGTGCCGCCCCCTTGTTTATTGGCGACGGACTTGACCATATATTTGTCAATACAAACAGGAAAAAGGTAAAACTGTATTTTAAAGACATACTTTATATTGAAAGCCTTAAGGAATATGTGCGTATTTATACTGCGGAAAAAACATTGACCGCCAAGTTTCAATTAGGCCAAATAGATGAGCTGTTACCTAAGGCAGATTTTTTGCGCATACACCGTTCCTTCATTGTTTCTAAAACAAAAATAGCCGCCTACACTCATGCCGCGGTTGAGATTAATGGCAAACCCCTGCCTATCGGCCGAAGCTACAAGGAATTGGTGATTAGTTTTTTAGACAGGGAAACTGTTTAAAAAAACACGCTCATTTCATAATCCATTTTCTTCCTGTAAAAACCAGTGTGCCATTTAAACAGGCACCTTAAAATCATTACCCGTAAACGGAGTAATTCTGCCCCGTACATGGTCAGTTATTTAGTTGAACCGCAAATACAGAGGATTGGCATATCCGGCCAAATCCATATTCTCTAAAATTACATTTCACTAATTAACTGATCTTATAAATGGATAAAACTTCACCTCCCACATGAAGATGCTTGATGTATATAAGCGCTCATAATTCCAAAACTGGTATAACCACATTTAAAATGAAATATTAATATGAAACAAAAATTACTCATAATTTTTTGTGCAAGCTTTTTGCTTATACAACAATCCTTTGCACAAAACCATACCGTTACAGGTTTGGTTACGGGCAAAGATGACGGCCTGCCCATCCCCGGAGTATCTGTGAAGGTAAAGGGAAGCACTGCAGGTGCCCAAACCCAGGCCAATGGTAAATACACTATCAGTGTACCCGACAATGCAACACTTATTTTTACATATATTGGTTACACTGCCCAGTCAGTAACTGTAAATGGAAAACCAACAATTAATGTAGTGCTCGAAGTAGCGGCCCAGCAATTGGGCGAGGTTGTTGTAACCGGAGCACTGGGCATTAAACACTCAGAAAAAGAATTGGGTTATGCTACAGCAGAGATTACCGCTAAGCAAATTATCGCGACCGCCCCGACAAATGTTGCCAATGGTTTAACCGCTAAAGTGGCTGGTTTGGTAGTTTACGAACTGGATAACAGCGTTGATCCAAACATTTCGATCGTCCTTCGTGGCAACCGGTCCTTAGAAGGCGACAATAATGCATTGATCGTATTGGATGGTGTTCCAATGCCTGGATCTCTTCTTAGCTCCATTAACCCTAATGATGTAGCTGATATAACTGTATTAAAGGGTGCCGGTTCAGCCGCGATATATGGTTCTGAAGCATCCAATGGCGCCATAGTGATCACCACTAAAAGAGGCTCATCTACGAGTAAACCTACTATTGTGTATCAAAACTCTGTGCAGGCAGAAAAAGTTGCGTTCTACCCCAAATTGCAAACAACTTTTGGAACTTACGGTGGTGAGGGTAATTATATAGACCCGGTAACCGGCTTTACCCAATATGTTCCTTATGAAAATGAGCAATATGGCCCGGCATATAATGGTCAATTGGTACAATTGGGACCCCCGCTTGATAGCGCCGGCGGTAAAAAAAATATTGTACCATACAAAGCCTACCCGGTTAGTCCTATTGACGCCTTTTTCAAAACAGGGATTACCGAACAAAATGATATTTCGTATTCACAAGGCGATGATAAAAACAGCATTTTTATATCGGCTCAAAATACGTACCGGACAACTGTTGTACCGAATGATAAAAATATCAGGGATGCATTCAGCGTAAGGGGGCATCATACTGATGGCATATTTTCTGCCGATTACTCGGTTGAGTACAGTAAAACCAATATCAGTACTTATATAGCCAATAATAATCCTTTGAATAATCAATACGGCATTTCGTTGCCCGGCAGTTATGTGACTACCGCAGGCGCGAATGATCTTTATTCATCTGTTTTGCAGTTGCCGGCTTTTTACAATATTAAAGCCTTCCAGGATCCAAACTCAGATATCGGTAATGCAAGTAACTATCCCGATGCCTATGCCATCAACCCTTACTGGATTGTTGACAATGCAAGGCGGGATGTGCAGCGGGATGTGTTGTTGGCCCAGATAAAATTAGCACTTACCCCTACAAAGTGGTTAACCCTAAGTTACC
Organism: Bacteroidota bacterium; assembly: GCA_013286565.1. Classification (GTDB taxonomy): domain Bacteria; phylum Bacteroidota; class Bacteroidia; order Sphingobacteriales; family Sphingobacteriaceae; genus Mucilaginibacter. The sequence goes on along the minus strand of JABDFM010000049.1, from coordinate 16,686 downwards.
ATATTTCCGATAATTTTGGTGTTGACCAGGAACGTTATACAAAAGCGGAAGTTGATTTTTCGCCTTATTCGGTTAGTGACCCATTTGGCGCCGGCAGTAATCAAGCTGTATTTAAAACTGGTGTATCCCCCGGAGTTGTTTATGACGTTTACCAGTATGGCGACGGTACAAACAATAATCCCGGCTACTCAAGGCTGCAGGGCGATGCCATAGTTGATTTGCACCCAACACTTAACAAGGATTTTAAAACCGACCTCCTTTTGGGTAACTCTGTTTACCAGTTATATGATAAGTATCAAATAACAGGGAGCAACCAACTGCTGGTAAATAATTTTTACAATATTAATACCATAGGTGGGCAGCCGGTAGCCCAGGAAGGCGATTATGTAGTGCGGAATATTTCATTCTTCGGCGACTTGAATATTAGTTACAAAGGTTTCCTTAACCTGGAAGGTACTTACAGGAACGAGCAAGATTCCAGGTTGTCCAAAGCCGAGCGTTCATTTAATTATCCTTCCGCAAAAATATCGTTTGTGCCGACTGATATCATACCGGCATTGAAAGATAATAATGTTTTAACCTATGCAAAATTCTATGGCTCAATAAGCAAGGTAGGTAACATTAACATCGGGCCTTATGAGATCAACAATACCTATGGCATAACCAATGGTTTTCCTTACGGCTCATTGGGCGGTTTAACTGCCGGCACTACAAATTACAGCCCTACCTTAAAGCCTGAAATAACCACCGAAACTGAAATAGGCACTGAATTAGCCTTTTTCAGAAACCGTTTAGATTTTAATTTCTCTTATTATAATTCGTTTGATAGGAATCAAACGGTTCCCATTTCTACTTCAATCGCCACAGGATATTCCACCTCCATATTAAACATTGGGGAAACACAATCACAAGGATACGAGTTCCAGTTAACCGGGCAGGTATTAACACAGGCAGCAAATAATTTTGGCTGGACACTTGGCGGTAATTTTTCTATTAATAATTCTAAAGTAATATCATTATTACCCGGTGTTAGCCAATTATTCCTGGGTGGCCTTGATTATGCGGTTGTTGGGCAGCCTTTCCCGTTGCTCAAAGGTTCCGATTTTTTACGCGACCCGCAAGGACAAGTTGTGGTAAATTCAACCGGGTATCCGCAAGTAGCTTCAACACTCACAACTTTTGGAAGAACAACCCCTAAATATAATTTGGGAGTGACATCCACCTGGACCTATAAATTTGTGAGTTTGAGTGCAGTGTTCGAATATCGGGGCGGCGATGTGATCTATAACGCTGTCGGCGCAACACTGTCCTTTACCGGTGCATCGGCCTATTCAGCGTCAAATGGCCGCCAGCGGTTTATTTATCCCAATTCAGTCATTCAAACCGGGCCAAATACCTTTGTGCCCAACACCAGCTTAAGCGTACAAGATGGTAATTATGGTTTTTGGCAAACTTCAGCATTCAACAGTACCAACAACCCATGGGTTACCAGTGGCGCTTTCTGGAAACTGCGTGAATTAAACCTGACATTCAATTTAGATAAGTTTATTAAACAAACTAAATATATGAAAGGCCTTTCTGTAGCATTAACAGGCAGGAACCTGTTTATATGGACACCTAAGGAAAATACCTATACCGACCCTGAGTTTTCTGACACACTACCAACAAGCAGCGCAAGAGGAGCTAATGATATAAATGAATTGCCAGGCACCCGGGTATTTGGCGGTAGTGTAAAAGTAACGTTCTAATATTTTAAACATACAGCGATGAAAAAATATATTTCAATTATAACCCTGTTTTTTATAATCGGCATGGCCGGCTGTAAAAAGGCCTATCTTGGCCAGGAAGTTAACCCAAACTTGCCATCGGTCACAACGCCGCAATATGCTTTAGCTGGCGCTGAAGCAACGACGGCAAGAAATTTAACACATGATTATCCCGAATACGGTGAATGGGGCGGGTACTGGTGCTGGAGCGGCAGCTATGTTCCTGATGCCCAATTCCAGGAGTTTGCGGTTTCAATCACCGTTCCGCCCAGTCCTGCTGATGCATGGAGCGACTTATTCCGTAATCTAACTAACTATAATAATTTGCAGGTAACCTCTGCATCAGTACCCGCAGACGCGAACTTTGAAGCAATTGCCATGATCATGAAGGCGTATGACTTTGAGCAATTGGTTGATAATTATAACAATGTACCTTATACACAGGCGTTTGCGCCCTCAACGAAGCTTTTTCCCGCTTATGACAGTGGCCAGTCTATTTATAACGACCTGGTAAAACAACTGGATAACGCTATAGCTTTAATAAGCAAAAATGGGGCTACAGCCACTAATCCGGGTACTTCCGATGTTATTTACGGCGGGAACATGACCAACTGGCAAATATTTGCCAACACTCTTAAATTGCGTTTGGCCATTCGCCAAAGTAACCTGGGTACAAATGCGGCCCAGGCCGACCTGGCTTCAACTGCAAGTATCGGTTACATAGGTGTTTCAAACGAAGCTGATTGCCAGCCCGGTTATACCAACGCTTTGGGCAAGCAAAATCCTTTTTACGCGGAATTTGGATATGACCAAAATGGTAACCCCGTAGCGGGCTATTTAACGCAAAGGTCAAATATTGTGGCATCAAACCTGATGAAAAGCCTTAATGACCCCCGTGATTCTGCTTACTATGCAACAGTTTCAGGCGCTATTAACGCACTTCAGCTTGGCAACCCGGCCAATGCATCCAACGCGATATCAAGTCCCTTTGGCCCCGGTGTATTAAAAAGTCCGACACAAGCTGCTGTCATATTTTCTTCATACGAATCTTTATTTTTACAGGCCGAGGCTGTTGCCAGGGGCTGGATACCGGGTTCTGCCAGCGCGCTTTATAATGCAGGTATTACGGCGTCTTTCAATGCGGTAAACGCCCAGGGGCCAGTTGCTGCTTACCTGGCCCAACCAAGCGTCGCGTACCCCGCAACCGGCACATTAGCTCAACAGGTACAAGCGATCATTACACAAAAGTATATTTCGTTAAACGGCCTCTTTAATTTTGAGGGCTATAATGAGTTCAGAAGGACCGGATACCCGGTATTACCACAAAACCCGGCTTCACAAGATCCTGCAGCAGTATCGCAAACACTTCCGGCAAGAATACCTTATCCACTTAGCGAGTTGAATACCAACCAGCCAAACCTGGCTTTGCAGGGTGATATTAATGTATTTACGTCAAAAATATTTTGGGCTAAATAAAAAATAAAAAGATGAAAAAGATCATATATTCAATAACAAGTATACTTTTGGTTGCGGCGGCTTTAAACCTAAGCTCGTGCCTTAAAGACAGTAAGTATTATATAAACCTATCACAAGGCGTGCCACTGGTTGAATTACCACTTGAGGCGCGTAACCTGACGGGAAACCTGGTAGCTGAAGCGCTGCCTATTTCGGCAACCCCGCAGGTTATCCAGGTTGCAGTAAATTTAGCATCTGTTAATACTTTAAGCCATCCGGTCATTGTTACCTTGGGGCTTGATGCAGCTGCAGTTACAGCCTATAACCATGCTAATGGGTTGGATACCGGAGGTAACGTTCCCTATACGTTACTGCCTGCAGCAGATTATTCAATACCCAGTTTTCAGGTTACTATACCTGCAGGCCAGCATTTGGTTTATTTTAATATAAATGTTAATACAAACCTGGTTGATCCTTCGGGGCTGTTTATTTTACCGATAAAGATCATAAATGGCGGAGGTCAGCAGATCAGTAACTATAATGAACTTCTTTTGGCAGTTGGTGCGAAAAACCAGTATGACGGAGTATATACAGTTACCGGCACGCTGAGCGATAATACCACAGCAACTATTACAGGCTCATATCCCGAAACTGTTTATCTGGAAACTGCAAGCGGCACCGCCGATGGTTTTTATGATCCAAACATAGGCTTTGGGCATGCAATTACAACAAGTGCAGGTGCAAGCTATTATGGGTCATTTGCCCCTGTATTTACCTTTAGCGGTAGTAATATTACAGGTGTTACCAATTATTACGGGCAATTTTCGGGGTCGCACTTACGGTCGGCGGTATTGGCCCCGGGCGGGATAAACAAATTTACAAGTGGCAGTCCCGGCCAGGCAGGTTCTGTATTCCAGGTCACGTATATTATGGACCAGGGCAATCCAGGTGTTCCGCGTACTACTTTCGTAGAAACCTTTACTTACCAGGGCCCGAGACCATGATAGTAAAATAGATAAATTCATATCAAGACAAAAGAGGCCCCATTATATCGGGGCTTCTTTTTTGTTTATGATACAGCTGATATAAACATCAGAGATATTGGGATCGGCGTAAAAAAAGAAAGGAATCGATACCTCGCGTATCCATTCCTTCTAATTAACTATTAACTAATCTTATTACAAAGTGAAAAAATTAGTTGAACGAATGTATAGTTAAACCTTAAGTCGCAATATGCTAATACTCTTAATTTTATAATCTATATAGGGTAATAATTACCATTTTTGTTTGGACCATTGACTGTAATAAGTCGCGGGATTCGAACACTTAACTATTTTAGACTGCTTTAATGGGGAATGGAGTTGCTGGAATAAGGACAGTTCTTAAACGTTGAATGATTTTGGATCGTCATTATTCCAATAAAAATATAAATTCTATAGATTTAATAGAAACATTATTTGAATTGCAGAGGAAGGGATTGGGTTGAAATTTAACTGTTCGAGTACAGTTGTTGCAAATTCATTTCCTTATCGAAGCAGTTTTAAAATAAACCTGTTTTCTAAATATTTTAGTTTAAATAATTGATTGAAATATACCAATTTTTACCTGTATTTATTGATACTGGGATTGACACCAAAAAACAAAAACCGCTTGTAAGTAGTTAATTTACAAGCGGTCACTAAATGGGTTGGTGGAGCCGGAGGGATTTGTATTACCCTTGTACCGCGCTGATATTCAATATTTTATAATGGCTTAATTTCTTACTCACCGAAACACTCACCACTTTTTTAAGTACAGATTAATTGCAAATCTTATACTGTAAAGATACTAAATATGTTCAACCTATAATTAATTGACTAAAAAAAGTTCAAGATCGGCAATTATATCGTTGGTAGTATCGGGTCATAATTTGTCGCTTTAGTATAAAAAATTACTCCTAAAAACTATCTGACTTATTCATTGCAACATTTAAAGAGTGTATTAATTCTTTTATTTTTTCATCTATCGCTATAATTGTTTTCTTACTGGCGCTCTTTGTTAGCACAATATGTTTACCATCTACAACATTTGAAATTAAATCTTCCGCTGTAAATTTTCTGCCATACAAGGTGCCAAAACCGTTCAAGTTTTGTGTTTCGGTGGATAACTGCATATCATATATTCTATAACGATATTTATTATCCTTAACATCGACTTGTATTGTTAATAAGTCTGGAAACTCTGATGTAAAACCTATAATCTTAATCTGAATAAAAGCAATCCCTTTTCCAACTATTCTTCCTTCTTCCTTATCTGAATTTTGAATTACATCTTTTGAACTTTTAAAAAAGTCAACAAACCATTGCGAAGCATTTTTATAAAGTTCAGTTTTTGATTTATTAGTTATATCAACAATCCCTTCATATATAACCTTTCCATCTTTAACAGGTAATTTAACCGCCGTGGAATCTTGTGCCTTTACATATAAGGAAAGCATAAGTAAGAGAAAAATCAGTAAGTTTTTTTTCATTGTTATAAAGGTTATTGTTTGATTAGTAAGGGATGAAAAGAGCTATATAAATTATAGAAAGTTAAGAAAAGCTGCCTGTAATTAAGAGAATATTTAATAAACTCGATTCATTTAGATTTTATATAGTTTCAGAGATTATGTCTTCAGTACCCATGCCTTTCCAAAATTCTAATAGGGTCAAAAATTCGTCATTAATTTCTTCAATTTCTGCCTGTTCGGCAGCTGTATTACGAAATACTTTTATAAAGTCACTAATCATAAATGATACTACAATTAATGTATTAGTTAATGTACTATATAGCGCATCATTAATACTTTCAGGTTCATCAGCGTAACTATTTGTTTGCAATAATCCTATTAGTTCACAATGTGCATAATTGCTATACAATTTCCACATATCTACAAATAGAATATTTTTGAGTTTTGACATTTGTATTAACTCAATAAATCCAAATCTTTTGGCGAATTTACCTGTGAGTAATCTTTTTTTATCTTTTTCCTCCAAACGGTCGAATGTGTTTAGTTTTTGTAATTCGCTTTTTAACTCGTCTATTTTTAATTTTTCGCTTTCAAGTAATTTATTCCGACCTATAGAATTATTATGAACTTCATCTATGCCATATCCTTGTCGTTGCGTAAAACCACTAATTTTAAATATATAGTAATTCATTAACCCTTCTTCGTCAGTTCCTGGAAGCACGTAACTGTAAAAAAATGTTAAATATATTTCAAGTAGTGATCGATTTAGTAAATAAATAGAACTTAAATCGTGGTATATTAATTCATCTCCTTCATCTTTTTCAACCTCATATAGTTTTATTATTGATTGAATATTTAAACGAAACTTTATACCCATCGTTTCATAATACTCATACCATTTTTTAGGGAGTTGAATTTGATGTTTATGTAATAGTCCTACAATATCTATAAAACAGTTAGAGAATATTTTTAAATCATTAATAGCACCGTCAATATTTACATCTTTGATTTGCTTCTGTATTCGTGCTAAAACTGATTCGTCAATTTCCATTATCTTATTTAAACAAAGAGGTTCTCAAAAAAAGCTGTTTAAAAATCATCTTTTTTGCTTTCTCTCTTACCTAAGTAAAGCTTAATCATATCGGAATTTGCGCTGAACTGCGAAATCATATCAGCGTTTAGCTTTGCGTAAAGCTTACCTAATTTGCTATTTTTCTTAATTTCTGAATAGATTTCATCCATTGATAAGTTAGCATTCGGTATATAAGTTGAATTTCCTTTTCCTGTTTGCGTTATTGAGATGCCATACATTCTATATTTATATTTTCCATCCTTACATATGATTTCTGTTGAATAATATACGTCCCAATAAACTTGGTACCATCCAAGAAAAGCATCTTTTACATTTTCAACTTTAAAAAATCCCTTTCCGATTATTTTACCTTCTTCTTTATCTGAATATTGGATAACATCGTTTGCGCTTTTGTAGGCATCTACAAAATATATTTTTGAATTTTTAAACAGCGTTTCTTTTTTGTAAGAACTGTCTGAAACAATGCTTTCAATTTGGTAAGCACCGTCCTTTTTAACAAGGCCTTCTTCTTTTTGTGCATAGCAATTAAAGCAGAGGAATGCCATTATTACGATAAGCGAATGTTTCATTATTTAGTGTTAAAGGTTTTAAAATTAATGCAGGTGTATAATTTTTAAATTATATTTCAACGTTGGCTATTTCCTAACCTTCGTGGTATCAGTATATAAACTATCTCTGTTATAATCGTCAAGCATTTTTTTTACATCGGGACTGGTCTCAACTTGATTTGTTAAACCAGTTACTATTCTTTCTGATAATTTTATTTTTAAATCTATTCCGCTTTTATCAACTATTAAAAAAGATTTTGGCTGACCGTAGTTATAGTTTGCCCTTTCCGTTATTTTTTGATTGTAGAATCTTTTCAAAACCGTCAAATAGGCCACCGTATCATTATCAGCATTTATGCTGTCAATTACATTATTTGGCTTAAATTTATTAGTTGTAGGGTCGAACTTATCCTGATAGATCGTTAATGTATATTTTTTTAGATTGTCATTTTTAATATTTCCATTCTTATGGGTGCAGCTTTGGCAAACTATTAATATTATTAAAATTGCAAATAGGTTTTTCATCTGTTAATTATGATAGGTGGCATTTATCGAAGTAAATTTAATAATATAACTAAAAACTAAACCTATATTTCAATATAATATCTGCTAAAAATGAAAAAGACAAAAAATCTTCAAAAAAAAATTTATGTTAAAAGAATTTGGGTTAACAAGAACGAATACGATTACATTCATATCCCTTTAAGTCAGTTTGACGATGTTAAAAAAGACGAGAAATTTAAATTGGAAAATAACAAACCTATAATGATGGTACTTGAAAAAGCACCATTTTGGTATGAATGGTTTAGATATGCGAAAATCAATTATAAAAGATTCATACTTTTTATTATAGCTGCGATTTTAACAGCGGTAATTACATTGTTATTAGAACATTATTACAAAAAGGGGGCGTAATTATCGTTGTTCCAACAATGATGGCTATTCCTTATTCACTTTTGGCTACGAACAACCACTTTTTTTTAGCCAGTAGGCAACCAAAAAGTGCCTAAAATGTTAAATGCGATCTTATTAAACCGGCAGCATTTTGAACATCTAAATTTCAAAAAACATCGGAATATGATCACTAAACCTTAACCACATTTCAACATCAAGGAGTTTAATACTTAGTGGGCGATTCAAAAACTCCTGACTTCCGAAAATATAATCAATATGATATGGCTTATGCGTTTTCCTGTGCATAAAGAAAGTTGGTATTGTTTCATGACCTTGTTTTTCGTCTGTTGATAGGTGATATAAACTTTTGATGCCCATTTCTTCCAACTCTTCCACTACATTAGAATGGTTCCACCATCTGTCCCACTCGTCCCAAATGGCGTTGCTGTTAAAGTCGCCAGCAATAATAATCTTCTTAAAATTGTGCTTATTTACTTGTAGATATTTCCAGAACTGGCCGATATATCCAAAATTAGGGGAATTATTTTGATGGGTCCAAACAGCTAACAATTGGAAATCGGCATTTATCAAACAGGGTAAAAAGTGCTTAACGGTGTGGTCCTTATACGTAAAAGTCCAATCAAGAGGGGTTAACTTAACATTATCAGCCGCAAATATGCCTAAACCTTTATGTTTACTATCTCCAAGCCACAAAGAGTTTTTTGCCCAACTTGAAAACTTTTCATGTTGAATGTCCTTTGGATTTTCGCATTCTTGAATTATGTATAAATCCGCATTTAATTCGATAAGGTGCTCAAATTTATTTCTTAATGCACCATTACAATTCCAAGTTATAATTTTCAAAGTTGGGTTTTTAGTAGCGCTAACATACAAAATATGGCGGTGAACTATTATTAAATCGAGATTCATTAAATTGTTGACCAAATGAACGCCCGCCCCTTATTCAACCGTTAAGCAACCAAAAGCGCTTAGCCGGGTAAAATGTCAAGGGCGGGCAAGCAAAAAAACAAACACAACTGCCCGTTAATATACCCTTGACGTTTTATCCCGGTGTGGGCTATCTTCGCTGTAGCGGTGAATGAGGAGATAATTAATGCCTTATTCTTTTGTGCGGTTTAGTAGTCTTTGTTTCTTTAACAACCCCATTTTCCAGTTTCGTTGTGGCGGCCTCTGCATCCGCTGGGCTTTTTGTATATACGCTATCTGCCCAATTGGTTGCATACGGGTAAACCTGGCGTATCATGCGATACTTAATATTAACCGCTTTTAAATTGCTATTCTCAACCCACAAGTAAGCGGACAAGCCTGTACAGATTGCTGTCACTATCAATAATATCATTCCGCTCATTATCCACCCTTTTGTATTAAAATCAAATTGGTGCTTATGCTTTATAGGTAGTGATTTCTGAATGGTTGCCAATATGCCTTTTACATCTGTTAGGTTATTTTTAATTTGCTCTGCCGGATAGTTTACTTTTAATTGTTCTAAACTCACTTTAAATTCTTCCATCTCATTATCATGCTTGAGCATACCGGTTTCGTAACTGTGTTGCAATGCTTCAAATTGAGGCGTATAATCGGGTACGGTAAACTCTCGCTTTTCAAGTTCACCAACCTTTATAATTAATTGATCTATAATTTCTTCGGTAATGCTTTTCTCTGAATTATCCATGATTTCAATAATTTAATGATATGGTAATTAACTATCTACTAATTCCCTGGCTTTGTTGCTTACGGCGTTTTCTTCTCCGCTCGTCTGTATCATCGGCAATTTGTGGCATTGGATTAGCCTGTTCAGGCTGTAGTAAAGTTTCGAGCAAGGATGCGCCTTTACCTGTATAGTGGCTTTGCTGTTGGTGTACCGGCTGTGATTTTATCGCTTCTTTAATATCGCTTACAAATCGTTGGTGTCTTAATTGTTCGGTTTCTTCCTGCTGTACATTTTGGTCAATGGCTTTACAAATCCTGCCATAACTTAAACTACGGTCAATTTCAGAGCCTTTAAATTTGGCATCCCCTTTAGCAAAACTGATACCCTGCACTTCCTTTGTTCCACTTTTGTATTTGAATTGTATTTCAATGCCCTTGTTTAATAATTGCCGCTTTAATTCATCAATGCTTTTAACCTGCTTAGTAACAGCCGTTATTGCATCAAATAATTCGTATTTGGTTTTATCCATGCCTTTTAATTGCTGACGGTCCACCAACTTTTTATTTCCCGCTATATAAAAGCCATATTTTAAAGTAAGCTCTTTAGCGATCTTGACATTTTTGAGGTGCTGAAAATTATCTGAAATGGTTTTTCCGTTGTTATCTACCCTGTTGTAGATGATATGTAAATGCGGATGTTCCTTATCTTGATGGCGTACTATTAAAAACTGCGTATCCTTTATTTTCATTTTTTGCAGGTACTCTTTTGCTATCCTTACCATAGCATCATCATTTAATTTGACATTATCATTTATACTCCAGCTTAAAATCATGTGGCCTACTGCCTGACCTAAACCGGGATTCATCTTTCTTTGCATATTAAAGTCGTTTATTGTATGCGCAATGCTGTCGATGCGTATGCCGTCTGCCATAAGTATTGTTGCATCTTTTTTCAGCAAGTTGTATTCTATGCAGCCCTTAAAGCTTTTTCCCGGTTTCGGTATTTTGCCTATCATCTTTATTAAAGTATTTGATTGCCTCGTCTATCTCATTTAATAATTCGTTGCATTTTTTTGCCAAACTAAGTATGCCCCCAACATGCGCCAATTTGGTTAGCTGATTAAGATTGTTAGCCATACCAGCAAGCATGTGTAATATGCTGCGGTCTTCCGTGTTTAGCCGGGGAACAACCCTTGCCGCTTTAGCGGCTGTCCTAAACCAATCGCTAATTCTCATGCCTGCGGACTTAGATTTGCTTTCTATGTGAAACCGTTCGGTGGCTGTTAATCTTACCCGTATATCCTGCTCCCGTTTCACCCTCTTTCTCGGCGCACCACCTTTATGTTTAGGCCGCTCGGTTTTAGGTTTTATATTTTCTTTTGATAGAATTTCCATGATCTTAATGATTTGCAGTAACCGTATAGCACTTTTTTACCCCTAAAACCTTTTGCAACCAACGGGCGCAAAAGGCAAGTTTGCCCTGTGCCGTAGGCATCAGGGGAGTTTTTGTGGAACAAAAACACAAACTTGCTTCATGCAATACGATAAAAAAGGTGCGCTAAAACACCAAAGGCGTTTTGGTTAGGTTTATACTTTTAGACTGTATTAAATTCCAGTATCTATTGACCGCCAATAAATCAAGCTGCCCGCTTTCGGATGGTAGGATGGTTTATAATGAATGTACCCTAATTCATCCAGTTGCTTAATACATTTATGATAAGTTGCAACCGAAGCGATTTTAGAAAACGCCATTAATTCCTTTCTGTTTACAGAGAACGGTATGGATAAATCGCTTCGCTGCCAACAAATGTATAAGGCTGTAAACAGGCTTACATGAGTAGCCAATAGCTGCTTGTCATTGGATATTCTTTTCAATAGCACGTTGAGGTTTTTTACTTGCTGTAAAATCATAATCCCTCCCTGTTTATACCATTTAAAGAAATCACATTTTGGTCTTTGTGGTTACCGTTTTCTAAAAGCCTGTTAATATCCTCAAGTTTATAATAGTAGATGCTGCCTATCTGGGTGCAAGGCAGGGTGCCATTGATACGTAGGTTTTGTAAAGTGCCTTGCGAAACATTTAGTAACCTCCGAACCTCATTGCTTTTTAAGAACTTCTTTGATTGTCCTTGTCCGGGTTGTAGGATTTGCTTAATGGCGTTAAGCATTTCATTTTTAAATTCCCTTAAATCTTCTTTCGTGATGATCTCCAAATTCATGTTTTGTCCTCCTGATATTGTTAATTTTATCAGCCGGCTGCAATCATGGTAAATGTTGCTTACTGGCTGATTTTAACTCAAAGGTGGACTGCAATCCATGTAAATGTATGCCCATTAGTGGCGTTTGGGCACGGGAAAGGAACTGATAATTACTTAGGCTTATCCGTTGACGGCTTAATTTTAAAAATCTTTTCCTTTTCAGGTATAAAAATATATTTCGATGATTCCGGCGAAGAAAAATAATGTTGTGCAGTTGCCAAAGCAATTGGCTTATCTCCATGAAGAAAGTTTTTAGCAATCATTTTATACCACGGGCTATACGCTTGCGTACTCAATAGTTTATTGCCGTTTGGCAAAAGCAGTCGTTGTAATTGTTGCATCAAATCCATAAATGCCGATAGATTACCCTTGTTGATTTTTATTTTTTCACTGGCCTCAAAAGCGGTAAGTTCATTAACCTGATTTTCCAGTTCTTCAATTTTGGCTTTTAGCTGTGTAATTTGTTCATCTTTTTCGCCAATAATTGTTTCTATTGGTTTGCTTTTATGCCATTGGTCAACAGTGGTCAAAAACTCTTGGAAACTCCTTAACTGACGTATGCGTTCATTATTGGCGGCATGGTTTGATGCAAATGGATCTTGCCTTTGAAAGTATCGGATTCTTGTTGATATAATGTCCTCAACACTGTAAAAAAATGCCTCTTCCTGTTCAGGAAACCTCTTTAAAAAATCTTCGAGGTGAAAATGATAATAATCTGAAAATTCAGATTCTTCAATCTCATAAAGTCTTAATAATAAGAAATTATCCTCTGCCTCTTTGTTTTGTATGAACGGCCTGCCAATCTCATAGCGATGTGGTGACAAATCAAATCGGCCACGGAATTTGAAAAAGTTGGTTTTCTTTGGTTTCATAGTGAAAATAAAAATGGCAAAATATCTCACAAATACTTTGCCATTAACTACTTACAATTAATAATTTAACATTGTTACCAATCTTCGGATTTAAAACCAATCCTTTTACGTGGCTTCGGGTCTTGTTTGTCCTCAATCAATTCATCAAGATAGCGAAATACTACCTCCATATTCTTATCCTGATTGTCCAGCTTGGATTTGATTTTTTCTATTTCAAGCCTTAATTCGGTGTTGTCTATAAACATATGTCGTATGCGTGTAAAAATTCGGATAATCTGAATGTTTACATTTATAGCCCGTTCACTATTCAAGACGCTCGACAACATTGCTACTCCCTGTTCTGTAAAGCAAAAGGGCATAAACCTTAAACCCATCAAGTCGGAATTGGAGATCACAATTTGTGATCTCCAATTTTGAAACTCTTCCTTAGTCATCTCAAACATGAAATCATCAGGAAATCTTGTAATGTTCCTACGGACGGCCTGTTTCAGTATTCTTGTTTCAACATTGTACAAAACCGCAAGATCACGGTCTATCATCACTTTTTGGCCTCTGATATAGTATATCTGATTCATTACTATCTCATCAGGTATAATCTGTGTTTCCATTGTTGTATATTTTAAGTAGTTAATTGAGTTAATTTTAAGGGTGCTTAAATGCCTGCATATTTATTTTTAAGCATGGCCATATCTTGGCTTACTTTCAAATCAAGTATTTTAGCGTAGTGCTGTGTTGTCTTGATATTAGTATGGCCGAGCATTTTACTTACGCTTTCTATAGGCACACCGTTAGATAAGGTTACGGTAGTGGCAAATGTGTGTCGGGCGATGTGGAAAGTAAGCGGTTTATCAATCCCGCAAAGACCGGCTATCTCTTTTAAGTAAGCATTCATTTTTTGATTTGATGCTACCGGTAACACTTTCCCGGTATTACAGCAAACAGGGTTTTCTGTATATCTATTTAATAAATTTAATGCAGATGGTAATAAAGGTATTCGGCTTGGGGTGTCTGTTTTTTTGCGTTTGGTGTAAATCCACATTTCACCGTCAAGCCCTTTTACAATTTCCGAACTTTTAAGCTTGTTAACATCGGCATAAGCCAATCCGGTAAAACAGCAAAATAAAAAAATATCCCTCACCTGGTTAAGCCGTTCGGTTGAAAAAACCTTATCCGCCATAGCCTGTATTTCTTCCTGATTGAGAAAAGTACGGTCAACTTGTTTGATCCTTATCTTGTAGTTTATAAAGGGGTCTTTCGTTAACCATCCGCTTGCTAAGCAAATACCAACTACCTTTTTGAAGTTCTTAATGTATTTAAAAGCGGAGTTATTAGCGCACTTACGTTCAGAACGGAGATAAAACTCATAGTTAGTTATGAAATCATGGTCAATTTTCTGAATATCAATGTCTGATACTTTGTATTGCCATCTTAAATAGTCCTCTGTGTGCTTTAAAGAAGTCTTGTAGCGGATGTATGTTCCCGCTGCATACTCACTTCCAACTAAAGTGGCTACTTTCTTATTGTGGTCTTTAAATACCTCAATAAGCATCTTACCTTTTTCCTCTTTGCCTAAAAACTTGTTTTTTAAAGTTTCTGCTGTTACAACACTTTGTGTGTCGTTTAATTGGCGATGCGCTTCATAAACCTGTGATTGCAGGTTATCCAAATAAGCATTTAAAGATTTAATTTCTTCTTTAGTGCCTTTAAATCTTCCTGCAATGCTGTTCCATAGGGATGGTTCACACTCACGCCCGGATGTAGTTTCGGCTCGTTGTCCGTTTACGGTAATGCGTAAATAGATCGGAACACGGCCATTTTCGTAGTTTTTTGGCTTTTTCAAATAGAAAAGCAAACTGAAATTAGTTTTCATAATGTTTTAGCATTAAAAGTGAAACAAAATTAAGCTTGCAATCTGCTGTACACAAGATGTTCATTTATTGAACAGGTTGATAATCAAAATGATAAGTCGTTTTGGTGAGTAAGGTTTTCAGAAAGTCAACTCACCGAATTACTCACCTTGCAAATGCGAAAAGATGGGTAAATAGTAACATTTGACTATAAAAGAAATGCCTGCAATCGTGTGATTTGCAGGCATTTACTCTGTTTTGATACTAAATTCAGTGGAGCCGGAGGGATTCGAACCCTCGTCCAAACATGGTATAAGGTAAGCTTTCTACATGCTTAGCTACTATTAAATTGTAGGGAAGGGGAAGGTCAGTTGCTTACCTGTACCGTCTTCCTTAGGTGCTTTGTTTCGTCCCGTTGTCGCACCGCCCAACGGGACTATTTTCATTTTTCGATGCCCCGGTTGCCGGCCCAATGAAACGGAGAACCGGCGGGACAAAAGCTTACTTAATTCTAAATTAAGCAGCTAAGGCGTAGTTATTTTCGCCATTTGTAAGTTTGAGCGTTCAGATTTAAGCGCTAATTCACCCAACGCGCTGCATGCTTACTTACTTATCTCCATCCTGTCAATTCCGGTCGGCCCCTTTTTAGAGTTTGCAGTTGCCGGTGGGCAGTTTGCAGTTAAGTCTGCAAAGTTACATAAATATAGCCAACTGCTTACTGAAAACTGCCAACTACTTTGTGCCAACTGCGAACTGCGAACTGCTAACTGTTTTCCCCGGATAAACCTTCAACGCTTCATTCAAACACACCATCGCTTTTTCCAGGTCATCGCTGTTCAATACGTAGGCCATACGCACTTCGTTCAGGCCGGCGCCTTTGGTACTGTAAAAACCAGTTGCAGGGGCCATCATTACGGTTTGATTGTTATAGCTAAATGTCTCCAGCATCCACTGGCAAAATTTGTCCGCATTATCTATTGGTAGTTGTGCTACCACGTAAAATGCCCCGCCCGGGTTGGGGCAATAAACACCATCCATTGCATTCAGCGCTTTTACTAAAGTATCACGGCGGTGGGTATATTCTTTATTTACAGCTTCAAAATAACTATCCGGTGTGTCCACTGCAGCTTCGCCAGCGATCTGTTCTACCATACCGGGGCTCAGCCTTGCCTGGGCAAATTTCAACCCTGCATTCCAAACCGCTTTATTTTTGGTGATCAGGCAACCCAAACGTGCGCCGCAGGCACTATAACGTTTGCTCACCGTATCCATCACGATCACATTTTCATCCAACCCGCTCAAATGCATAGGCGAAATAAATGACCGTCCATCATAACAAAACTCACGATACGCTTCATCCGAAAACAGGTACAGATCATATTTCAAAGCCAATAGCTTTAATGCTTCCAGCTCTTCTTTTGAATACAGATAGCCGGTCGGGTTATTTGGGTTACAGATGATGATGGCTTTAGTGCGGTCGGTGATCAGTTTTTCAAATTCACTGATTGGCGGCAAAGCGAAACCATTTTCAATATAGGATAAAATAGGTTTCACCACAATATCGCTCTGGCAGGCAAAGCCATTGTAATTGGCATAAAAAGGCTCTGGGATAATTACCTCATCACCCGGATCAAGACAGGTCATCATCGCGATTGTGATAGCCTCTGAGCCACCTGTGGTAACCAGTATATTATCCGGGGTAATATTGTAGCCCAGTTTGTTGTAATACTCTGTCAGCTTTTTGCGATAAGCCAAAGTGCCCTCTGATGCCGTATAGGCCCAAACCTTAAAGTC